>JAGQQB010000023.1 GCA_020426425.1 Planctomycetaceae bacterium
GAACGAACGTGCGTGAAGAACTGCCCCTTGTCGTCGGTCGCTCCACGAGCATAGACGTGGTCATCCCGAATCGTTGGCTCGAAGGGGGGGGAATGCCACTTGTCGACGGGGTCTTCCGGCTGGACATCGTAATGCCCGTACACCAGTGCCGTGGGAGCACCAGGCGCGCCGAGCCATTCGCCGTAGACGATCGGATGCCCTTTCGTCTCGACAATCTCGGCCGTACAGCCAGCTTGTTTCAGGGCGTCGCAGACAAACTCGGCGGCCCGACGCACATCGGGACGATGCTCAGTAACCGCACTGACACTGGGAATACGCAGGAGTCCAAACAGTTCCTCCACCGCCTCAGCCTCATGCTGAGCAAGGTACTCCTGAACCAACGGCAAACTCATTCTCAGACTCCTCACAAGGGCGATGCCCTGGACCGAGTTGGCGAATCCGACCAGCGGACATGGGAACGCTGTTCGCGTCCTGTCGCTCCCGTTGGTCGCTGCGCCAACACGACGAGCGTCCCATGTGAAGCAAGCAGAACGAAAAAACGAACGGGAGCATCCTAGCAAGGACACTCCCGTTCGTTGAGTCTGAAACAGGGGTCAGGGATCAGAGGTCTGGGAGGTAACCCGTTCGCCCCTCAACCTTAGACCATCGACCATTACGCTTCTGGGCGGGCGGGGCGATCGCCCGCTTCACCTTCTGGACGGCGACCGCCTTCACCACGATCACCGCCTTCGCCACGTCCGCGACCACCACGGAAGCGTTCGGCGAACTGCTTGGCAATCTCTTCGAGTTCGGCCTTGTCGAGCTTGCCGTCTTTGTTCTTGTCGCCATTTTCCATCATGCGGGCACCACGCTCGCCGAGTTCTTCAGCGGTCAGCACGCCGTCGCCATCCTTATCGTTTTCCATGAAGCGGGCGATCATCCCTTCGGCCGAGAACCCACCACCGGCGCCGCCAGGACCACCGAAGCTGGGACGTGGCGGACGGATCTCTTCGCCACTCAGCTTGCCGTCGCCATCTTTGTCGAGCTTCTTCAGTGCGGCGGCGGCACCTTCGATCTCTTCAGCGGAGATTTCCCCGTCTTTGTCGGCATCGAGGGCTTCCACGAGCGGATTCACTGGCGGACGGAATCCGCCCCGACCTGGTCCACCAGGACCGGGTTGTGCCAAGGCGGCACTGCTCGAGAGGGCGAGAATGGACAAGACTGCAATCGACGTACGCATGGGAGACTCCATATGGGAGGTTCAGGGTTGTTTCCACAAGGTTTCCGGTGACCAACACCAAGCACCGGTCAACATGTCGGGATCGACTAAGGGGTGAAACCCCCGGTTGATGTCGCGGTTTCGCGGAATCTTGAGAATTCGCCCGGTCGGATTTCGCACTCGATGCGGGACCGGTTACTCCGACGTTGCCTCTGGCCACGTGACCTGGGTCGGAAGTGATGGATTGGTAAACTGATGCGTGCGATCTGGTTCCAGCCAGCGAATGCTCCAGGCGATGACAATGCCTGCCAGCAATGCAATGCTCAGCCGCACCCGGTGGTGAGAGTGGAACTCCATCTCCGGCAACAGGTCGCTCAACGAAATGCACATAAAGACACCCGCCGAAAACGCCAGCGCAGTGCCGATGATCTGACTCTGCTGTTCGATCAACAGATGCGTTCCGGCGAGAAACAGAATCGCCCCCAGCGGACACATCAGTGCGAAGGCGGTATTCACGAGCACCTGCGAGCGAACAGGCCAATGCCCTGCGCGCATCAGGGCGGTAATGGAAATCGCGTCGAGCGGTTTGTGCAGCAGGATGGCCAAGAACGTCGACAGCCCCATCAGCAGAGTGGGGAATCCATGCATCGCATCTGCCCGCATGCTCGCCCCCAGGGCGATGCCGTCGAGTAGCGTATGCAGCGACAGACCAATGAACACTCCCAACCAGCTGAGTTGATTCGCATGCCCATGATGCGTGCAGCCGTGCCCCGACTCTGCTGCGGCCGGCGGCGCCCCCGATAGGGACTTGGTTCGACTCGGTTCGTGCGCATGAGCGTGCGTGTGGTCACAGTCGTGATCGTGATTGTGTGCGACCGGGGCTGTCGCAGACTCGACGGACGCCGCGTCGAGTTCCTCACTCAGCCCTGGGATCTCAGTCGGATCGTGATGGTGAAAGTGAAACGTTCGCAGCAGAAAGAACATCACGATCAGCCCGATCATCATCGAGACGACTGTTTGATCGATTCCTAACGGCCCCAGCTCCGCCAGCGCATGCGGCAGCATATGGAACAGTCCAATGCCGAGCATCAAGCCGCCCACGAAACTGATGAGCGTCTGCATGCGATTATGCGTCAACCGGACGACCGCCGGGAGCAATCCTCCGACGAGTGAGGCGCCCACAATCAACAGACAGAACATCGCCAGTGTAAGCGTGAACGATCCGCTCTCAGCAGTCGCCCTCTGTGCCAATAACAACAAATGTGGTAACCCCACTGTCGACACGAACCCTGTTTTCCAGCAACTGATCGCAGCCATCCGCCACCGACAAACGGTCTTGGCGAAACGCCTCATTATGACCAGTTGCGTGCCGATTACCACTGGACAGAGATTCAAGTGCCGGGGAGACCAAGGAGTGCGTGAGTCTGACGAATGTTGCTCACGTCCTGCGACGCGGAGACGCTGTCATCAGGGCGAGACGCTGAAAGCGTCGGGTACAACCACCAATTGCCAGATCCACACACCAAGGAGTGTTTGCAGCAGGGAAGTGGGTAGGATCGTGGTGTCGCCGATTCGCGGGGTTCAGAGTGATCAGGTTAATCATGCGGGCGCGTGTTCTCAGATTGCGCTATCGTCGAACGATTCGACCACGGAGATAGCTGTCGTCACCGAGACGTTCGCAGGTGAGCCGTTCCAGCGAAGCATGTTCCGGGACACTGGTCTTGCCGATTCCGCCCAGCGGACTTAGAGCTGCGGCTCCGCCGATGAGCTTTGGGGCGATGAACACATGGACTTCGTCGATCAGTCCCGCGTCGTGAAAGCTGCCGAGCACTTGCTGCCCCCCTTCCACGAGCAGATGTGTGCAACGTCGTTTTCCGAGTTCGGCCAGGACAGCAGTGATCTCGATGGGGCCAGCGGCGGCGGCTGAATCAGCTGCGGGAACCACTAAGACCTCAACGCCGCGTGATACCAACTCATCGCGCCATGCGACCGACGACGCTATCGATGTGAACACTGCGACTGGAGACTGATGCGCGGTCTGAACAAGTTGCGAAGTCGAGGGAAGTCGCCCACGCGCATCGAGTACGACGCGCAGCGGCGTGCGTGGCCCCGGTGGACGGGCGGTCAACAGAGGATCATCCGCCAGTACGGTCCCGCTCCCCACCAGAATGGCATCCATTCTGCCGCGCAGTGCATGGACGACCGCGCGTGACTCGCTACCGGAAATCCACTGGGAATAACCCGTATGCGTTGCGATGCGGCCATCGAGCGACATCGCCCACTTCGCGTGCACCCAGGGACGGTGCTCCAACATCAGGGTGCGAAACGGGGCAATCAGAGCCTCGGCCTCAGATTGCATGATCCCAACCCTCACGTCGATTCCCGCCTCACGCAGTCGCGCGATGCCACGACCGGCAACAGCAGGATTGGGATCGAGACAGCCGACGAACACCTGGCGAATCCCCGCAGCGATCACCGCGTCAGCGCAGGGGGGGGTCTGGCCATGATGGCTGCACGGTTCGAGCGTGACATAGAGCGTCCCACCGTGTGCGTCGTCTCCAGCATTGCGCAGCGCATGCACCTCGGCATGGGGACCGCCAAACTGTTGATGCCAGCCCGTGCCGCAGAGATCCCCAGCGGCACTCAGAACGACCGCACCAACCGGCGGGTTCGGCTCAACCAGACCGATGCCGCGTGCTGCCAGCTCGAGCGCCTGTTGCATCAGGGAATGGAAGTCGGAGTCGGTCATGTTTGAATTCTTGCTTCAGCTCGCATCGTACGTGGCTGGAGTGGAATGGCAACTTGGTGGACTCGCGTCAATGGCCGACAGGTCCGATGCGGATGCGTCGATAAGAGCGAACCAATGTGAGGGCCCTTGGTGTGCGCTCGGTTCTGCTTCGTCGTGTGGAAATCGCTTGTCAGGTTGCTTCTCGGGTCACTCCAGACCCAGCCGGATGGGATCCCAGTCGTGTAGATGCGCCTGTTCGGCGGCTGCTTTGAGTTTGGAGACGATGAAATACTTGTGATTGGCGACCGCCTGTTCCGTGATCCCCAGCATGCCCGCCACCTCTTTGTTGGGATGACCGCAAACCAGCAGCAGCTCAGCACACATTAATCGTTCGTACTCACCGGCAGCTTGCCACTGTTCGATCAACTCGCTGAGCACGCTAGCCAGCAGAAGTTCCTCTGATTGATGCTGCTCCTGCGAACGTGCCAGACTCGATGCCTTGCGTGCGCGACCTGAGAGCTCCGAACCTGTCGCAGCCGAACCCGTCTCGCCAGAGATCGACCGCAGCGACGGGCGCCGTCCTTGCTTTCGCAAATGGTCGGTGATCTTATGCGCTGTGATGGCGAACAGGAACGAGTCGAGCGGTGTCCGATCGTCGTAGTTTGGCAGGGCGTTCAAAAAGCCTAAAAACGTGTCCTGGACAAGGTCTTCCGCAAGTGCCCGATCGCGCAGCCGGGAAACGACAAACGCCGTCAAACGCCCTTCGTACAGGGCGATGCATTCACGCCAAGCCGCTTCGTCTCCGGAACGAACGCGGTTGACGAGATCCTGTTCTTTCGGGTTGGGGGCCAAACGACTCTCGCCTTACGTGGGGAGCGGGGCTCCCATCACAATTGATACAACCGGCAACCTTGCCAATTCCGGAGCAATCCCTGCCGCCCGAGCCATGGCTGCGCCGGATGCGACGGCAGACTTGTGTTTGCAGGGGCGCACGATGGAAGATAGCACAACGACCATGTCCCGTGTCGAGGGAGCGACCTGACATGTCTTCAGGCACAGGTGGCGGAGATCTCTCCACTGCTGCCTGGATCCACAACCTCGATTCCTTCTGGCGGAGCTCTGGCCGTGTTCTTTCGTCCCCGCAGTTTGTTCGCTCGTAAGCGTCGCCCTCAGTCCTGCCACGTTGCGGTCGCCGCACTGGAACGGCTGGAAGAGCGGACCCTGTTGTCGAGTGTGGTTCATCCCGACGTCAATTTTGGGACCAACGGACAGATTGCCGTACCAACGGGAACAGATGCCATTGTGCAACCGACCGGCAATGTCCTGGTCACACGGACCGTGGGGGTCACTGTGACTTCAACATCCGCAGTGGTGGAACGGTACCTCCCCTCTGGCGCGTTGGACACATCGTTTGGCAACCAGGGCACCGTGAACGTCGCGCCGAATTATGCAGTCAACTCGAGCACTTCGGAGATCGTCGCCCGTCCAGGTGGCGGCGCGTTCGTGCTTGGTCGACTGAGAATCGCGGGCGAGTCCAGTGATCGGCATTTCATCGCGGCCCTCACCGCTAACGGTCAACTCGACACCACGTTTGGATACCTTGGTCACTTACAACTGGGCAGCACAGAATTTGACGGCTTCTCCCAGCAGGATCTGAGTGCAATCGACGACATCGCCGTGGACCTCTCCGGACGGTTGTTGCTCCTCCGTAACGATCGGATCAATGCACTGGCGGCACCGGTCAGTGTCGTACAGCGGTTTACCGTTGCGGGCGATGCAGATCGGAGTTTCGGGACAAATGGGCTGCCGAACTCTGACGGGAAGAGTGCTCTGCCAGCAGGAACCATCGGGACCGATCTGGCGGTTCCCAACGATGGCCGCGTGCTCGTTGGACTGAAAACCACCGGGCTTTCATTCAATGCCGCCGGGGTGGGGCGTCTGCTGGCCAATGGCGCCATGGACTTCGGATTCGGCCTTGGGGGATCAGTCTTATTCCCCATCCAAGACGCAACGGCCAACCTGAAGAACGCAATCGATGTCAAAGTCGAACCGGCGCCGAATGGGCAAATCTACTTTGGTTTCGGATCGAACAATCCACTCGCGCCGGCTGAGCCAACGACAGTGGGAGTGCTGCGGTTGACCAGCATTGGTACCCCAGATCCAACCTACACAACGGGTGGACCGCTGCCGGGATTCCATTCCAGTTCCCTGCCAGCCCCGGCCAATACCGATTACGAGTTGGCCGACCTGTACCTTGAAGGATCGGGAAAACTGATCATCGGACTCGATGAAGTGGTCAATCAAACTGGCACCCGAGCGCCAGTGCTGGTCCGACTGAACCCGAATTCCGCATTCGACGTCACATTCGATGACGACGGGATCTTGCGTCCCTTCTCGCCCGCCCGAGCAACTGGAGCGATTGACATCAAGGCGGCGCCTGATGGCAAATTGTTCTCTGTGCTGCCGATTGCCGCTCCCAACCTGGGGGCCCCACCAGCTCTGCTGCTGTCGCAGTATCTGACCGGGAACATCCCCATCGTTGGTCGTTCGGACGATCTGTACATCCTCGATGAAGCGACCGGTGAACTCTCGCAGCACATCGCACAGAACAACGGGACATTTGTTAAGACAACGCTGGCGAACTTCCCTGGCGGCCAGTCGTGGGACACCGTCGTTGGCGACTTCGATGGCGACACCCTGGTGGACTTCGCCGGTCGCGACGCGAACGGACGCTGGAAGGTTTACTCCACATCGACACGCCAGGTGAGTGACTGGGGCAAGTGGAATGAGCTGGTCGCCTGGGATGAGATCACCGCAGTCGACCTCAATGGCGATGGTCGTGACGACATCATTGGACGCCAGTCCGCCACCGGGCATTTCTGGGCGGCACTCTCACTGGGGACCCGATTCCGCAACGAGTATTTTGGGCGCTGGTCACCAACCGGTTATGTCGATCTGATGTTCGGCGACTTCTCTGGCGACGGGAAAGCCGATGTGCTGGGTTTCCGCGAAACCGGCGCCTGGGTCATGGGACTGACGAACGACCTCGGCAATCACTTTGGCGTGCGGTACAAGGGAAACTGGAACACGCAGGCGAACAACGCTTGGACGAATTTCAGTGTCGGCGACTTCGATGGCGATGGCATTGTGGAAGTCGCCGCCATGGCCGGAGTTCAGGGCGCCTGGTGGCTCGGGAACTTCGATGGAGCTGGTCGCGTCCAGACGCAACTGATGAACGATACGAGCGACCGCTCTTCGTTTCTGAAGTGGCGCGACTCACGCACCGCCGATGGCGTTTTGGTCGGCGACTTTAATCGCGATGGACGCGACGACATCATCGGTACCGGGGCCGCAGGGGAATGGCTCACGCTCCAGGGGAATCCGCTCACATACGACACGTTGCAGCACTTCGGTCTACAGCCACTTGGCGGATCGTCACGGTCGGTCGTGGGCGATTACGATGGCGATGGCGACAGCGACATCGTCTCGCTCAACCTGGCCACCGGACGCCTCTTCACCGCCCGTTCCACCGGCGGATTCTTCCAGCAGTTCAACGTCGGGACCATCAGCGGTTTCGGACCAGAAGACTTCCTTGGCAGCGGCGAGATACTGCGATGACAAGAGCGGCGCCCAACGCCGTGAACCCATTTCGCAAGTTGAGATCGACTCGTCGGGAAAAATGAACATGACGCTGGCGAGGCAGCGGCGAACCGAGGAGTGAGAGTGCTCAGAGGCCGCAGCGCGGCCATGAGGCCGTAAACAAACAGGACGGTTCCAGAGGGAGGCCGCGAGGGGTCAGGAGCCAGGATTCAGGGATCTTGGCTTCACGACAACTGGCAAGCCCAACGCTCACGTGAGATTCGCCGATCACAGGGGATCAACGCACGAACGCAACACGAGCACGCCGCGCGCAAGATGATACGGCGCCCTCAATTGCACCACAAGAATTCTCTCTGAATCAACGCAAATCAGCTGTTTGCAGTGCAGTGACGGCAGAAGGTCTCTCCCGAAATCCCTGAGCACTCTGCGTTTCAAATGTAGCTGGCCACGGGAGACTGCTGGTTGCCACGCAACGTCGTTCACGCAACCAGTTTTCGTTGCTGGAACACCTGCGCCGACTTCGGCAGACGCAGCGTAAAGGTGCTCCCTTGATCCTTGCCGGGACTATTCGCTTCGAGCGTGCCGTTGTGATTGATCACCAGATTGCGGCTGAGCGACAGCCCCAATCCGGTTCCTTGGCCGACTTCCTTGGTCGTAAAGAACGGGTCAAAGATTTGTTTCAGCTGGTCCGGCGTCATGCCGCAGCCGGTGTCTGTGAATTGGATTTCGACATCGTCGGGCGTCTCTTTGAGGGCGATTGTCAGCTCGCCGCCTGCCGGAGTCGCCTGCAAGCCATTGGTAACGATGTTCAGAATCACCTGCTTGATTTCTGCGGCGTTCACCCACGCGTGTAGAGGGTCGGTGGTGTCAATACAGACTGTGCGGTCAGGAAACTTCTTCAGCATCTTCACCAGCGAGACCACCTCCTGCACGATGGCGGTGAGGTCGTAATTATTGCGGTCTTCGCCCTTCTTGGTATGGGCGAAGGAAAGCAGCTTCTGCGTGATCGCCTGGCAGTTCTTGGTCTGTGCGCGAATGATGCCCATGGCCTCGGCGAGATCGTTGCGGTCTTCTTCTGAAAACTTTTCCAGCGTCTGTGGCGTGAGGATGTACTGCAGTTCGACAGCGGCATTCGCGATCCCCATCAGCGGATTATTGATTTCGTGCGCCACTCCGGTCGCCAGCATGCCGATGCCTGCAAGACGTTCCGACTGCACAAGCTGTCGGCTGCCTTCTTCAATTTGCTGCTGCTTGGTCTGCCGGTCGGTCTGAATTCGCTCAGCCATCTCGTTGAACGTGCGGGCCAGATGCGACAACTCACAGCGTGTTCCGGTTTCCAGTCGATAGCCGAATTCCCCACCGGCGAGATGCATCACGCCGCGATACAACCGCTGGATCGGCACCAGAATGAGTTGGTACAGCCACAACAGCAGTCCGATGATTGCGGCAGTACTCAAGCCGAAAACGAGCCACAACTGCCGCAAGTGAAAATCGTAGCTCTCGCGGGCTTCGCGCAGCCGTTCGCCAAGTCGGTTGGCAGGATCGGGAATCGTCTCGGCATTCCGCAGCATCTCCCCCACGATTGCCAGCATGTGCGCCACTTGCGCATCGCGTTTGCTGAGATCCTTCAGGGCTTCCTTGCCAACAGCCAACTGGTTGAGTTGTGCGATCAAATTCGACAGAAAGTTGCGGAACGCAATCTCTTCACCACCGGAGTGTCGGAGACTGTCCGGGAGCTGGCGCCACTTTTGTTCGAATTCATCCAGACTGCGGCATGTCTCGTCAAATACTGCGGTAAACAATTCGTATTGCCGCAGCGCAGCGTGTTCGCGGCGTTGTCGCAGTTCCGGATCGTTCAGTTGATGCGCATCTGGTCGATGCAGCAGGGCGTCGATATGGGCGGTCAGTTCATCGTGACTGCGATCTGAAGCGACCGCCAGTTCGAGTTCATGCCGCAAACCAATCGCAGTATCGTCTGCCGGGATTTGGAGTGTGAGCGGTTGGATCAATGCGCTGATGTGCGCGACCAGTTCGTTCCGACTCGGATGATTCCCAATCGAAAGTTCCAAATCGTTGAGCGCAGCCCGATACGACGTGATCCCCCGATGACTGGTGACCGCGAACAACCCCAGGACTGCGAGAAAGATCAACACCACCACCGCCAACTTGCGGCGCATGGATTGGGTAAGCAACATAACCGAAGAAACCTCCCTGTTTCCGCCGACATCCTAAGCCTGCGTCGGGCCGACACTGCGGTCGGCGCGAACGTCCTGGGATACCGGTCAAGCGGCAGATTCTACCGGTTGCGACTCCACGACAGAATACCGGTCTGTCGATTTCGTGATCATTTGAGCACCTGCATGCTCAGGCCAAAGCGCGCGTTCCAGTTGGGGAACGCTCCCCATCGTGCTTGCGAAGGACAAACAACCGAGGGCTCCGGGAGGACGCCGTTGCGACTTCGTGCTCGGTCCAGGCGAGGTGCTCGGGCAAGGCGGCGAGGAACGACAGGAGCAGCGTCAATTCGACGCCTGCATCATGTCCGGGATAGGCGAGAACCGTGATCAGTCCGCCAGGCCGCAGCCAGTCGACCGCGTGTCGCAGCGCGATGACAGTGGTTGCCCCGCGTGTTGTCTGCGACTTGTCCCCGCCCGGAAGATAGCCGAGATTGAACATCACCACCGCGACTTCACCTTGAGTCCGAGCGGGAAGATGCTCTGGAAACCGGCTGTGATCCACCTGGAATAGTTGGACGCGATCGACCAACGGTTCGCCGTGATCTGCCGCCTGCAATCGCGCTGTGGTCGCCTCCAGCGCGGCGGCTTGCACATCGAACGCGAACACGCGTCCTGTGGGACCGACATGTGCGGCGAGAAACAGGGTGTCATGTCCGTTGCCGGCGGTCGCATCGAGCGCGATCGCGCCAGGGAACAGCGCGCTGGCGGCGTACCAATGCGCACACTCCGTCAGTGGAACACGAGGGGCGGACATGCCTGAATGTGTCATCCCGGCAGACTACCGCACCAATTGCACCGCCGTCACGCGACGGACTTGAATTACATCGGCCCCAAACTGTCGGTCGAATTGCCGGTTACCGATAATTCCCGCCTCTTTGCCGACCCATTGCTGCAACTGTCGAGGATCGGACGGCTCCAGGTAGGTCAGAAATTTTCCGTCGGGAGCGATCAGTGCATAGGGGGGCAGCCCGGCAATGCCAATGGGGGTGACAATGCCAGCTCCATTGAGTTGCGGTTGCACGTCATCGGTCAGTGGACCAGAGAGCGCAGCGGTTTGCTCCGGAATCGAGGATGTCGGTGCCTGCGCTGAGACATCGCCTGCAGGCAAGCCTGGTGTGCTGGCTACCGTGGTTCCAACACTGTTTGTCAGGTTGCCGTAAATCAGCGGAGTCGTCGTCTGCATGCCGGTCAACTGGGCGTCTCGCTGGTTGGTCTGCGTCGTGATCTGCACGAACTTCCGGTACTGCTCATGGACACTGCGGCGGCTGTCGATCACCCGCAGTCGCTGGTCAACGCGGGCCTGAATCTTCGGTTCTCCCTCGGTCAGTAAGGTGCGATACTGCGCCGCCATGCCATCGAGATCCCAGGTCGAAGGATCGCCGTTCATCATTTCGGCATACGCCTGATCAATCCGGGCGAGCCGGGCGTCGAGTTCGGTGAGTTCAGGCGATTTCGGCTCTTCGAGCTTCGCGGGTTGGGCACCGGCGACGGTCAGTACATCGCGGGACAATCGGTGTCGGTGCTGCGGCGGAATCTGATAAGGATCATTCGCCTGCTCGCGACGGACAGTGGCATCGACCGGAACGACGAAATCTCCTTTGACCCAGCGAAACTCCTGGGCCGGTGGCACGATCTTCAGCATCGCACGCACACCGCGTTCAGAAACGAGCGTCTCTTCCCCGAGAATACGGACGGTGTCTCCATCGGAAAGTTCGCGGCCATAGAACGAGTGTTCATCACTCAGTTCACTGCCAATCCGGACAATCACCCGACCGGGTAAGCCTTCCGCTGTGGGCGGGATGCGAATCACCCCTTGATCGCCCTGTCGGTCGACATGCTCTGTCGCAATCCAACTGAAGCTGCCGGGCGGAGGCGCGATCATAAACCAGCCCCCATGATCGTGCCGATGCACAGTGATTTGAGTCCCGGCAGCAAGTTTCGATGTGATGTAGTACCGCTGCCCTGGTCCACAGCGGACTTCGACATCGTCCACCGCCACGCTTGCTTGATACGGGAACGACTGTTGCTGGCATACGGCCTGCTGTCCGCAGACGAGCAAGACAAGCAGAGTGAGTGGGCGAACGATTCTCATGACGAACCTCCATGTGCAACGCGCGAACCAATGGTCACAGTGCGTGGACGGACCCCACGTACCAGACATTGGTCCCCGACTGGCGGCACCGACGTTGACAGGGATTGGGATGCGAGAAACTCGCGAGGGGGGATTTCGAAGGAAATGAGGCGACCGCCCGAATTTCCCTCAAGAATCGAGGGAGTTCGACCGACCGCCCGCCTTTTATCGCGCATCGCCTGCTCGGAGCAAGACCGATTACACCGCCGCTACTCGTCGCCTCGACGGTCGGTTACCATCGTGCACTGTTGGTTGGCAGGTTGCGATGTCATCAGATCGGGCGGCCGGAAGTGTGAAGGCCGGTAGGCATCCTCGCCAACCAACCACACTCAGTTCTTCCCTCGAACCGCTCACCGCCAGCCACTGTCCCACTCATGCCCATCGAACTGCGTAGCGACACGTTTTCGCAACCCACACCTGCCATGCGTGAGGCGATCGCCTCGGCGGTTTGTGGTGATGACATGGTTGGCGAGGATCCGACCGTGAATCGACTCGAAGCCATGGTGGCCGAGATGCTGGGCAAAGAAGCGGCGGTGTTTGCCTGCAGTGGAACGCAATCCAACCAGATGGGGGTCTGGGTAAATTGCCAGCGCGGCGACGAACTGCTCATTGAATCGACCGGGCACATTGCCAACTACGAATCAGGCGGACCGGCAATCTTGAGTGGCGTGAGCGTACGACGGATTTCTGGTGACTTCGGGCGACTCGATGTCGAACAACTCGAAGGACAGATTCGGGGCGGCAATCAGCACTTCGCACCGACGACACTGCTTTGCCTGGAGAACTCAACCAACCTCGGTGGTGGGCGCACCTATCCACTGGACCAATTGCAACGCGTTTGTGATTGGGCACATGAACGGGGACTGAAGACGCATCTCGACGGGGCACGCATATTCAACGCTTGCGTGGCGCGAAGTATCGCACCGCGTGACGTCGCCAACTGTTTCGACACGGTGTCGATTTGCTTCTCGAAAGGGCTCGGATGCCCCATGGGGTCCATTCTGGTTGGTTCGGCGAATGACATGGCCCGCGCGCGACGGGCGCGGAAAGTCTTCGGCGGCGCATTGCGACAGACTGGGATCGTCGCGGCGGCGGCGATTCACGCTCTCGAACAGCATATCGATCGGTTGGCAGACGACCATGCAAACGCCCGTCGGTTTGCAGAAGCGATCAGTCAATTGCCGCATATCCATGTCGACGTTGCGGGAGTGGAAACGAATCTGGCGTTCTTTGAGATCGATCCAGTCTGGGGGACAGCAGCGCAGTTGTCGCAGCAACTTAAAGAACGCGGAGTCCACATCAATCCCGCTGGCGGTGAACAACGACTGCGGGCGTGTACGCATCTCGATGTAACGCGCGATCAAATCGATCAAGCGGTCGCGGTTTTGCGTGAGATCGTCACACAAGGCGCCGCTGCGCATCAGACCTCGTCGGCAGGCACCTACGGGTGAGAATCGCGATGCCAGGTCTCATTGCCGGCGCAGTCATCTTCAACCATCTCACCCCATTACGGTGGTTAGCGACTGAGTGAGTCCAGCATTGTCATGCACCGACTCAAATCGCGAGCACCAGCCCAAAGACGAGTGAGTTCTGGCGGACGCTACGGTCGCTCGCCGTGGTGATATTGATCAGTGGAGCGAAGCCCATGCTCCGCACGTATTCCACCGTGAACAGCACGTTCGGGCTAGGCTGCAGTTCCACACCAATCACAAATTGTTCGTTCTTGTCGAACTCGGCTCCCAGCGGCCCCTGCACGCCAGCGCTCCAGCTCATGGCCCACCACGCTGGAACGGTTCCCAGGGGATAGTCACACGCAACTTCTGCCCGTAACGCATTCACTCGATGGTTGGTTACCGGCCAGCGTCGCTCGGTCGTCACATACTCCCCCGAGAAGTACCAGCGATCCCAGCGCAATCGGCCATTGACATCCCAGGCGCCGTTCTGCGGTCCGGTGATCTGTGGACTGGTATGCTCAGCGACGGAGCCGTTGTAGATCGTTCCGTCGATATAGCCCCCACCCAACATGAGATCACCCCAGGGGAACGAGAACTCGTAGCTGCCGTTCGCCGCAAAGTTGTTGATGCGACCGCCCCGTGGCGAGTCAACCACTCGAATGCCACGACTGCCATTCAGGGCCGTGAACGACAGATTCAATCCGTTCTGTGAATACCCGACGCCACCCCCTTCGGCCAGTGCGCCGAAGTAGTGCCACACAATCGATTGGGTAAAGGGCGAGAGCGTACGCATATCGCCAAAGTTCACGTTCTTCTTGCCAATGAACGCATAAAACGGCGATTCGTTGAGATTGCCGATCACGGCATACGCTTGCCGCACCTGCCAACTCCCCTGCTGGAACGTGGGGAAGGTGAAGACGTCCGAAAACAACGTTTCGGCGTAGCCACTCACCCAGGGCGAGACATGCGCGATGACATCTTGATTCGATTGCAGCAGGCGCAAGTCAGAAACGCTCTTCCCATGAAAGTCCGGCGGAAAACGCCCCATATAGGGAAAGGCATCTGCCGTATTCGTTTTCCCCAGCAGCGCCGACGCGCGAAACTGTGCCCCCACGATGAGCCGGGGATAAGTGCATTGAGACTGTTGACTCTCCAGTACCGTCAATTCCTTTTCTGACTGACGATTTTGAAAGTCCAGCATCGACCAGGTGGTGGGAGTGTCGAGACCAATCCAGGAGGTCTCGACACCGTCACTGGTGTCAAACCAAGTCGGTTCCGCCATCATAGGACCTGCGGGCGGCGCCTGTGGTCCCGCGTCCCAGGCAGAGTATCCCGCACTGGCCGCATAGCCACCGACGGGAACTTGAGGATCAAGTCCCGTGTCTGCTGACGTTCTGCCCGGAACGGTATACGGAGACGCAGTGTATTGCGGAAGGGGATACTCTGAATAGGCTTGCGCCGACAGCTCGACAGTCAGCGCCAACCACAGCACCAGCGAGCAGACCGCAACACCCGTCTGTCGGACGGATATTGCATCCACTCCAAAGCGACAGACTGTCATCGAACTCCTCACCGCGCGCACAACCCGTACATGGGAAACTGTATCGACAATATCGGTTCTACTGATTCTGCCACTTAAGCCGGATGCCCTCCGCTCCTCGAATTGGCCTGTCGCATCGCAGGGGCGAGTCAACTCACAATACAACGGCGATGCAGGGGGCGATTCCACGCATGGCTTCTGACATGTTCCTGCATGCTGCCGTCGGAATCGACGACCGCTGGCACGACTTGGTCGGGCATATGTCGACTCGGTTGGACGAGAATTGATGCGTCACATATCCTGATGCCAGAGCACATGGCGGCATCATCTCGACGTTGGTGCAGCCCACCTCAACCATCTCAACCGAACGGATCGCACCAGCACCGCTCGCCACAGCGCTGCTGGAGACCGTTTGAGGAGCCGACCGATGCAATTCGATCTCAATGCCCTGCGACGCCGTGTCTTCCTCGGAGCGTCCACTTGGGGACTCGGCACCATGGCGCTCGGCTCGCTGCTGCATGCCGAACAGCAGGCGTCCCCCATGCTGGGAGCCCTCGATGCGTTCCATGTCCCCCCCAAGGCAAAGCGGGTGATCTTTCTGGTGATGGCGGGCGGGCCATCGCATCTGGAGACGTTCGACTACAAACCCAAGCTGGCCGAGATGGATGGCCAGCCGATGCCGGAATCGTTCACCGCCGGGCAACCGATCGCGCAGCTGCAAGGGCGGCAACTCACCTGCCTGGCGCCGCAAATCGAATTCCAGAAGTACGGCGAGTCGGGCCAGCAGATGGCGAGCGTCTTTCCGCATCTGGGGGAAGTCGCCGACGAATTATGCATCGTCCGGTCGCTCAAAACGCAGCAAATCAATCACGATCCCGCCCACACATTCATCAACACCGGCACGCAAATCTCTGGTCGCCCCAGCATGGGTTCGTGGCTGCTGTACGGCCTGGGGAGCGAGTGTCAGGATCTGCCCGGGTTCGTTGTGCTCACGTCGGTCGGTGGGGGACAGAATCAACCGATCGCCGCCCGGCAATGGCACAGCGGCTTCCTCCCCAGCCGCTTTCAAGGCGTGCAGTTCCACTCCAAAGGCGATCCTGTGCTGTACGTCAACCGACCACCGGGAGTGACCGAGCAGGGGCAGCAGCGAGTCGTTGAGGCTGTGAATGAGTTGAACCAGCTACGCAACGAATCGATCCTCGACCCTGAGGTCGCGACGCGTGTTGCTCAGTACGAGATGGCATTCAAAATGCAGTCGAGCGTCCCTGGCCTGATGGACTTCTCAGACGAGCCGCAACACATTCTCGACATGTACGGTACGCAAGGGGGCGATGGGTCGTACGCGTCCAATTGCCTGCTCGCCCGCCGCATGGCCGAACGGGGCGTGCGGTTCATCCAGCTGTATCATCGCGGCTGGGACCATCACGGCAACGTGAAAGGAGGCGTGCAAACCACCGCCAAACTGGTCGACCAGGGAACCGCCGCCCTGATCAAAGACCTCAAACAACGCGACCTCCTCAAGGACACGCTCATCGTCTACACCGGAGAATTCGGCCGCACCCCCATGGCCCAGGGAACCGGCCGCGACCACCACATCAAAGGCTTCTCGATGTTTATGTGCGGCGGCGGCATCAAGGGGGGCCACAGCTACGGAGCAACCGACGAACTCGGCTACAACGCCGTGGAAAACGTGATGCCTGTCCACGATCTGCACGCCACCATGCTGCATCTTTTAGGCATCGACCACGAACGCCTCACCTACCGCTTCCAAGGCCGCGATTACCGGCTGACGGATATCGCCGGAAATGTGGTGGAGGATGCTTTGGG
>JAGQQB010000239.1 GCA_020426425.1 Planctomycetaceae bacterium
GACCCGAGTAGTTGAGTGGCTCGCCGCAGGGTTGTGTGTTGGCTGCTGACGAACCGCAAATCGCCGACGGCCGAGAGCCGAAAGCCAGGAGCCAACGGCCAAACGCCAATTGCCCCCTAAGTCACCGCTGGCTGCAAGCACTCTTCGATGGCTTTGATCAGCATGTGTGGCTTGAATGGTTTGAAGACTGCCGTCTTCATACCGGCACTGCGGGCTTTGACAAGCGTATGGCCGCCATCGTAGCCGAAGCCAGTCATCAGAATAATGGGCAGATGTTCGTGGGCTTCGCGGACGGTCGAGTACATTTTGAAGCCGCGCAGGTCGGGCAGCTGAATGTCCGCGAGCAGCACGTCGTAGTGGAGCATGGAAGCCATCATCAGGGCTTCCTCACCGTTGTGTGCCGTCTCCACGATACAGCCATACGGGGACAGCACCCGATTCGCATCACCCAAGATGCTGTCGTCGACATCGACCACAAGAATTCGTTTCGACCGCAGTAACGGATGAGGGTCGCTACTGCCATCGACCTTGCAGTTGGCCGACAGTTTGTCGCCGACTTCGCGAATCTTGTCGCGAACGAGTCGTGTGTGCCGCAGGATGTTGCGAAGCTTGTGCGCCGACTCTTCGTCAGTTACCTGGAAGCGGCTCAGCAGGGCGACGGCATCGTTGAGGACCGCATCGACCGGGGCAGCGACCTCGCACAACATCTGTCGCGTCCCCTCGAGCACGGCGGATGCTTTTTCCACGTTGAGCAGATTCAACGTGTTCAGCGCGATCGCCACTTCGCGGCAAAACAGTTCCAGGTATTGCAGGTCCGCATTAGTGAAGGCTCGGGGTCGGGCCGACTCTACGTTGAATGTCCCCAACACTTCCTCGTGCAGCAGGAGGGGCACGGTGAGCGAACTGCGGGCGCCCTCCACGCCGGTCAGATACAGTTCATCTTCCTGCGTGTCAGGGCAGAGATAGCTGCGTCCAGTGGCGGCGACATATCCTGTCACGCCGTTACCTGAGACCTTCGCTTCCAAATGCCGGGAGGCGGCGGCGGGGCTGACCCCCATCGACACTAGCGGCAGCAGCACTGTGGTGCCGGGATCGATCAAGCGGATCTCGACGTTGTCGAACTCCAGAATGTCCTGCGTGTAATGCAACAAGCGGGACTTCAGCAGATCGACACGCTCATCCTGCGAGAGATCGACAATGTCCTGCGGTTGCAGATCGGAGAGTTCGAGACCTGCCTGAATGATGGCGTTCTGGCGCTGATGGAGTATCGTCTCCTGCGTTGAGTCGCGGATCGACGCCAGCAACCACTGGGGATTCCGGCTTCCTTTGGGAACAACGGGGCTGATCGTCAGTTCCAGATAGGTGGCATCATCTGTCTTGAGCAGCGTACGGACCGGTTCGACATCAAGCAGGACTCTGTTGATCGGACTGTACTCCGGCCCCATGATCACCGTCGGGCCGAGCGCGTCAAACAGAGCATTACCGACGAGATTGTCTGGGTGATCGAGGATGCGGGCGGCCCGTTCACTGACCCACAGAACTTCGCCTCGCACGTCGAGAATCAGCAGACCATCTGGCAAGACGCGCAGCAACCCCCCCATCTCCAACAGCAGTTCGGTGGGAGTCGTGGCATCGCTGAGCAGACAGAGGCCGCCGACCTCCCCCGATCCCAGGATCTGCACCGCCTCTTCCAAAGAACCTGTCGTGCGGAAGACGCCATTCATCCGCAGAGAGTCCGCAACCTGAGCCAGGTCGTCCCGACCGGCACCAAACAGCAAAAACTGTGGTTGATCCGACACAGCCATCAGACTCCATTCGGAGCGAGGTAGATGATGCCCTTCGTCCCGTTGAGGATGCACGTTCCGCGGTGGGGGTTCTCCAGGATGAAAACCGATGCGGAGGGAAGGCAGGACATCGGAGTGTATGCACTCGGTAGTCATCGGCTGATTTCGCCGACATCTGGATTAAAGGGGGTAAAAAAACTTCTGTCCAGCGATCTTGCGCAATTGTTTGCCAAGTTTCTCTGACTTCAACACATCAGCATTTCTTCATGGCCTGTGAGACTCTCCCGATCAGAATTGGCCAGTGATGGATCGGTGGAGCAACAGAAAGCGGCGGTGATGCGGTGGGCAATGTGCATCCTGTCGATGCGTGCGGACGTCTCAAAGTGTCTTGATTCACGGACCGGTCTTGATTCCCTTGCACACGCACACAGCCCACCGACTGAACTCGGTGGGCTGCGGTGAACGATTGAATTGTTGCGTGTGCTATTCGGAGAACGCCGCATCGAACACGATATTGGACGGTTGGAAGTCGATGTTCTTCACGTACTGAGCCGCTTCAGCGGCTCCGACTTCGCGATCCATCCCCATGTCTTCCCATTCGACAGACAGGGGCATGTCGTGAGGATAGCCGGCAGCATTCAGGGCCCGAATGATCTCTTCAAAGCGGACTCCTCCGCGTCCAACGCTGCGGAAGTCCCAGCCGCGGCGAGGATCGCCAAAGCGGAGATGACTAGCCAGAATGCCCGTCCGACCATTCAGCGTGGTCGCGGCATCCTTCATGTGGACATGGTAAATGCGATCAGGAAACTCGCGAATGAACTCCGCAGGATCGACCCCTTGCCAAATGAGGTGTGAAGGATCGAAATTGAAACCGAACTCTTCGCGATTGTTCAGAGCATCGAGCGCCATGCGGGCGGAATAGATGTCAAACGCGATTTCGGTTGGATGCACTTCCAACGCGAAGCGGATTCCGCATTCCTGGAAGACATCGAGAATCGGATTCCACCGATCAGCGAACAGTTGGAAGCCATCACTGATGGTGTTCGGGAGCGCGGGAGGGAAGTCGTACAGCAGATGCCAGATGGACGAACCGGTGAAACCGTTTACCACGCTCACGCCGAGTTTCTGTGCGGCCCGGGCGGTGTTCTTCATTTCGTCGGCGGCACGTTGATTGACACCGCAAGGATCGCCATCCCCCCAGACATACTCGGGCAGGATCTGCTTGTGCCGCCCATCGATGTTGTCACACACCGCCTGTCCGACGAGGTGATTCGAGATTGAGAACAGCTTCAGATCGTGACGTTCGAGCAAATCCCGCTTGCGGGCGCAATAGGTGTCGTCCGACAGGGCCTTGTCGACCTCAAAGTGGTCACCCCAGCAGGCGAGTTCGAGACCATCGTAACCAAAGCTCTTGGCTTTCTTGCACAGATCTTCGAGCTTCAAGTCGGCCCATTGACCGGTGAACAGAGTAACGGGGCGCCCCATGTTGCAACTCCTGTTGTGTGCGACTCTTGATGATCCCTTGTGTGATCGACTGGTCGTCAAACTAACGGAAACCACTCACAGTTTCAATTCGGCAGACGCCATGTGCGTGAGCCGACCGCCACTCCGCCAGCTCTCTACGATGTGCATCCTTGCACATGGCCCAATTCCGTTGTGCGACTGCAATCCACACTGGTCATCAGTCCACCGTGTCTGCAAAAATGACCGGGCGAGTCGCACCTGGGAATTTGCCACTGCGGATGTATTCAAGGGCGTATGGCCTCCACCGAAAAAGTTCGTCGACTGCTGAATCTGCTCGAACGACTGCAGTCGGGCCGGGCGCACAATGCGTCGGAACTGGCTGACTTTCTGGCAGTTAGTCGCCGGACCATCTTCCGCGACCTGAAGACATTGCAGGATTCCGGTGTCCCTGTGCTGTATGACGCTCAGAAACAAGGGCACTGGGTTACTCAGGGGACGTTTCTGCCGCCGACCGATCTTACACTCGCCGAAACGTTGTCGCTGTTGATCGTGTCGCAGGAAGCGAGCGGACGGGATTGCGGGATCCCATTCCAGGAAGCAGCCCGCGATGCCGCGCTGAAGCTGCTCAGCAATCTCCCCAGCGAATTGCGGCAGCAGGTGGGGGAAGTGGTCGAAACGGTTGGCATCCGAACCGAGGCTCAGCCGGCGCTGGATCAATCACGACAACACTACGAACGGGCGCTGCAAGCGATTCGTGAAGGTCGCAAATTGCGACTGCTGTACGGCAGTCTCGCCGAACGAAAGGAAATCCGTACGCTCGTCAGTCCATACCGGGTCGTTTTCATGCGACGGACTTGGTATGTGATTGGTCGATCGTCGCTGCATCGCGCGATTCGGACATTTCACCTGGGGCGCGTGATCGACAGTGAACTGACGCACGATGCTTACAGCATCCCCCCCCGCTTCAACCTCAAACGATATCTCGGCAATGCCTGGCACATGATTCGGGATCGCTCACAGCGGAACGAAGTCTGCGTTCGTTTTCAGCCATTGGTCGCAACCAACGTGGCGGAGGTCTCCTGGCATCCCACGCAACAACTCCATTGGAACGACGATGGCTCACTCGACTTCACGGTGACCGTTGATGGCCTCTCGGAGATTCTGTGGTGGATTCTCGGTTATGGTGATCAGGCCGAGGTCCGCCAACCCGCCATCTTACGTGAACAGGTCTGCTCGCACGTCGAACGACTGGCCCGCACCTACGGCTTGCTCACAGATTCCGATCACGCCACCCGCTCGAGCGGTAAGAAGTCGTCCAACAAGAAGAAGACAACCAAACGGTCCACCAAGAAACGGACCACCCGCCAGAAGAAGAGGTGAGCGGTCAGCGGGTGGACTCAGCGGTCTTCCCGAATCCCTATCTCCAATCCGCTACCCGTTGCTTCCGTAACTCCTTCCAGACCGCTTTGCCAGTGCGGCGATGCAGTCTGACCAGACGCATTTGGCGGAGGTTGAGGATGCGAACCTCTCCCCGGGGAGTGTGGGCGTAGATGAATGGAAGGCAAAGCTCAAAGACTTTCAGCGGGAGGCCCGCGTCTTCTGGCGTCAGGGTAACCGGGACCATTTCTCCGGGAGCGGTCGTGCCACAATCATCCCACAAGTAGGAGGGGGCTTCGACGATGTGTGTCAGCGGAGTCACGTAGTCTCCACAACGCAAATCTTCACCGGCCACGCTGGAGGAGAGCGTCATCTCGTCAGAGGTTCTCAGTGATGTCTTGGTGTGTGGCATATCCGTCTGGACACACAGAACGCATACTTGGGTTCGCACTCTGGCGGCACGTTCGCTAGATCGAAATTGATTGACAGGTCTTCTCCAAAACACAGAGTTTGCTCAGTCTTCGTCGTGATCCGGTCCCGGAGGGGAAACAGCGGAAACTTTCCCGTGATCTCCGAAAAAGATTGATTCCAGCCCCACCATCGGGCACTTTGAACTGAGACACCGTGAGTCGTGATGCGACGACGCGTTGTCCGGCAGACTCTCCCCAATCCAAACCAGGAGAGCTGCATCTGGTTTCCGCGTGTGGTTTCAGAATCGCCGTGTGGAGTCAGAGTCATGCGGTTGAACGAACATCACGATTCGCGAAACCGCGTGAATGAATCCTTGATAGTTTTTTGTACAGCGGGAGCGGAGGCCCACTTCAACCTGGACGGGAGCGTCCACGTGGTCAACCACTGGGGTTGACCTCAACGGCGGGGAGGTCGGAACCACGCCGGGAAAACGTCTGGACGGATCTTGAAACGACGACCTAGAATGCGGTTTTGTCGGTGTTGTGTTCACCGCGGGCCCGCATTCCGGGAAGACACTGCGGTACCAGGGGGAAAAGACATGAGTTGGAGGCTGTTGAGTCGACCGTTTGGGGCCATCGCGATGGTGGCTTTGATGATTTCCACGGCAAGCGCCCAGGATCGGGAACTGAACTGGGCGGAGAAGATGTTCTCGGAAACGAGCATCGACTTCGGAGTCATCGCCCGTGGCGCGGATGTGCCCTACTACGTAACGATCGAGAATCTGTACAAGGAAAACGTACGGATCACCTCGGTTGGGACAAGCTGTCAATGTGCGAATGCCAAGCTGCCGGACAC
>JAGQQB010000240.1 GCA_020426425.1 Planctomycetaceae bacterium
GATGCCGACCACTCATGACCGATTGCATCGCGCGCTTCTTGACGCCGCCAGCGAACCATCACAGCCGCTCTGGCTGGTATTGATTGGGCACGGCACGTTCGATGGCCGTTTGGCCAAGCTGAATCTGGTCGGGACTGATGTGTCGACGGAGGACTTGCAGGCGTGGTGTGCTCCGCTGCAGCGCCCGCTGGCGGTGATCGGTTCCTATTCCGCGAGCGGGGCACTGATCGAGCAACTCTCTGCGCCACGACGCGTGATCGTCACCTCAACCAAGAACGCCGCCGAAGTCAACTTCTCACGGTTCGGTGGTCTCCTGGCGACATCGCTGGCTGATGCCTCTGCCGATCTGGATAAGGATCAGCAGGTGAGTCTGCTAGAAGCGTTCGTTAAGGCCTCCCGCAAGACTCGCGAGTTCTACGAAGCCGATGGCCGTATCGAGACCGAGCATGCACTACTCGACGACAACGGCGATGCCAAAGGGACCCGAGCCGATGCATTTCGCGGCTTGACTCCGGTTGCCACCCCGGAAGACGCAGCGATTCGGCTCGATGGTCCGTTCGCTCATCAATGGCATGCGGTGCCCAGCACTCGGGAGCGGCAACTCGGTCCTGAAATCGCAGCACAGCGCGACTCACTCGAACTTCGCATCGCCGAACTCAAGCAGCGGCGCGCTCAATTGACCGAAGAAGACTACTATCATGAACTCGAAGCTTTGCTGGTACCACTGGCTGAATTGTTGACCGATGATCCGGCGACATCTGGCCCAGCAGCAAGCAATCCTGGATCAGAGCTGAAAGAGGAGTAGCAGTTCGCCGAAGTCAGAATTGCGAAGCCCAGCTGGCCAGTTACAAGAAAATCGTGAGACGCTAGCCCGCTACGTCCCACGACCACCCAAAGAAATGAGGAGAAGCCTGGCCTCTTCCCCTCGCTTCGGTGTAACCCGATGTGTTTGATTATCGCACACTCCAGGGTGGCTGTCCAGACGATTCCCACGGAAGTTGGCTGGGGCGGACAGATGGCACTCGTACTCGAAGCTGCCAGCGGCGTCATCGTCGCTCTGCTTACACCGCTGCCAAGTCGCACGATATGCCAGCATTCATCAGATGCGCCCACGGAAGCTTGCGCAGGGTGTGACCGCCTTGGGCTGGATGCACCCAACCATGATGATTCCGGACGCCGAACCTTGCGAAACCCCCTCGCGCTGAAGATAATGCCCGCATCGCGGGTGTAGCTCAGTTGGCAGAGCGTTAGCTTCCCAAGCTGAAGGCCGTGGGTTCGAGCCCCATCACCCGCTCATCGAGAGCCTCGCAGTCACCAGTTGACTGCGGGGCTTTGTTTGTTGCTGGAACGAGCGGAGTTCAAGTCGGTCATTCGGCGATTGCCGCGTGATCCACGATTGTTGCACCATGGACTGTGACCTGGTGGGCGTGTTTGCTGGAGTCGGTGATGGTCGAATTGGCGTCATCACAGTGCAGCAGGAGCAACGTTTGGTCGTCAGGTTCAAGCCTTGTGGTCAAGTTGTACTCGGCATCGCGATAACGGGCCGTGTTTGAGATGCGGAGTTCGTCAAGATCACCGGTGAACCAGCGGGGATCGGTGTGGCCGGTCAGCTTTTCCAGCGGTGCTCCGCCCACGTACAGTCCGCCCTCGGTTGGGAGTAGTTCAAAGCCAATGGGTGAGGTCGGCTGCCGTGTCCCATCGACATACAGCGACCATTGCTGCCCATCAAACACCGCCGCCACCTGATGCCATTCGTTCAAGGCAAACTCAGCATCAGTGATCATCAGTTCCGACTGATCCCGCAACTGACCGACCCCAAACCGCTGTCCCTGTTGGAAAATGGCGATCCAGTTCTTCCCCAACCAGGAAATCGGATTGCTAACGCCAGCGAGGGTAGGACGGATGGAGAACTCGATGGTCAACGGCTGAGCCGGATCGAGTTCAGCGAGCTTCAGTGAATCAACCACGAGATGACGATCGACACCGTCAAACTGCAGACACCGATTCGCAACCGGCGCCGCCTCGCGACTGCCGTTCACCCACGTCGCCCCATGAATCGTCCCATCGTGCCCATGGCCGCTGATGTCCTTGAGGGTGTCGCCTTCGCCCTGGGCGAAATCGTAGCAGGCGATGGTGTCGGCATCGGGGAGAAGCTCGCCGCAATGGAATTCCGCGTGATACCGTTCTCCGCGCGAGATGCGTGCTGAGTCCATGTGACCTTGAAAATGATCAATCCGCAGCTTCGCGTCCCAGGGAGCGATGTGGGCGCCCAGGAGCACCGCTCCCGAGAGTGGCTTGATCGGTTCATTGCGGTCACGGGAGGCGACTTGTTGCCCATCAACATACAGTCGTTGCGAACGTGCACCGACCACAAACGCAACGTGATGCCGTTGCCCACGTGTCAGTCGACCACGAGCATCATGGACCGGAACATCCGCCACACCCCACACGTTGCGGATGCGTTCTCCACGAATCAAAATCGTGCCGAGTCCTTCCCAGATGAGAGGAACCTGGACGGGATCGTTCTCGTCGGGGATGACGTCGACAGGGGTGTCTGAGAGCCGTTCTGGTGTCAGCCAGGCTTCCAAGGTGAAGGCCCCCCCGGCGTGGTCGATTGCAGGAATAATGACGTAGTCGTCAACTCCATCGAACTCTAGTCGAGTGTCAACCTCGCTGGCAGCTGGTACGGGCGTCACCCAAATCGCCCCATGAATCGTCCCGTCATGCCCATGGCCGCTGATGTCCTTGAGGACATCGCCTTGGCCTGTGGAAAAGTCGTAACAGGCTATGGTGTCGGCATCCGGAGTGAGTACTGGACTTGGTCGAAATGTTCGGATGTAGCGCCGAGTGCCAGAAACTCTAAGTGAGTGAACGACTCCTTGAAAATATGTTTCCGGATTAGTGGGTGAGGTGTTGTGGTACCCGCCGATTACGAGTTCTCTAGTCTGAGCAGTGAGAGCGTATGCGGCGGACGTCTGGCCAGGGCCAATCTTGCTCGTCGATTGTTGAGGTCTTCCATTCACAAACAATTGCCAGGCCGCACCCGACCACACCCCGGCCAGATGCACAGGAACACCGGGTTGCAACGGTTGTTCGGAACTGATGCTGCCTGCGGTCTGGCCCGTTTCCTCATGTGTGATGATCCAGGTCCAGCGGGGATTCTCTCCACGTTCAATCTTCAACTTGATGCCACCCAGGCCAAGTACCAAGGGGTATGAGGTAGTCTGCACATCTGGGGTCAACCACGTTTCCACGGTGCATGCTTGCGTCCCCTGGAGCATAGGATGCTGCACGACTACGGAACCGTGACCATCGAATTTGAGTCCCGCAGTCGATCGGGGGTGTGGCGGTAGTATTCCTGGGACTTCAATGAAATCCGTTCCGAAGATCTCAATGTAACAGTCTGGAAGTAGATCTTGCAGCTGTTGTGTGTCGGCCGTGGTGAATTGACCACCGGTTACGGCAACCTCATCTAAAGAGAGGGTTTTCAGACCCACACAACCTGCGAGAAGTGGCAGAGTATGTCCGCGCAGATTCGAACACTGGATCAGGTTGAGATGCTGCAAAGTGGTACTCGTTCCGAGTGCCTGCAATCCCCGTTCTGTTAAATCACATCGCATGGCACTGACGGCGACGAGGGAAGGGCAAGCGGCAAATGCCTCGGCCCATAGATCACTGAACAGGGGAGGAAGGAAACCGCCAAGAAAACGTTGGCAGCCAGCGAGTTTTTCACGGACTTCAGCCAGTTCGTCGGGTCGGAGCGACGTATGCCAATTCATATTGGTCCGCCAGTGCAAGTCCAGGTCAACGGTGAATGGCTCATCCGGAGTCAGTTGGACTCTCAGCCCATTTTTCTCAAAGATCAATTGGGCATTGTGCTGCCGGAGCCACTCGACAAGATCGGCCTCGGCCTCCAGGGACTTTGTTGGTACTTCAGATTGGGGAGGCATTGTGCTCGGAGCTACTCCCAGCGGCTCGAATGTCCCATAGTCCGACGCGATTCGACAGTTGGGTAATGCCTCGTGGACCTTTTGGATGGCTGCTTCGCTAAGTCCGGTCGATATCAGAACCAGGCTCTTCAGGGACGTCAGTGTGGCGAGTTGTGGTACATCTGCATCGGACAATTGGCAATGACCGAGATGTAGTTCGGTCAGTTGTGGCATTTTGGCAAGTGTCGGCAAGTGGGCTGAGACGTCCTTCAAATGGGACAGCAAGATGCGATTGAGGCCAGTCAGCCGGGCGATGGCCGGATAGTGTTCTGGAAGCAGTTGACACTCTGTCAGACTCAGGTGGGACAGTACCGTTGCCCGCTCCAACGTTTGGAAGAACCGAGTCGACGGCACCTTTCCTCGATGTGGACTGAAGTTCAAGGTCGTCAGTCTGCTCAGGTCACGAATGGATTCAAGACATGTGCCATCGAGATCGAGATTCGCGAGGTTGATGAACGTCGGTGACTCCAGCCGCGACAAGAGCGGTCGCAGGTTGTCGTCGTTTAATGGACATGACTGGATCGACGAAAGTCCGATGTCTTCCAAATGCTGCAAGTCCTGGAGTGGGACGAGATTTTCCGCTAATAGCACTTGGCATGAGAGCTGAACCTGTCTCAGGCGTGGGAGATGTCGCAGCATCACGAGATCATCCGGCGTGATCTCCGGAAGGTGTGCCGCCTGGTTGGCATCGTTCTTGATCTCAGTGATGACAAACTCAGTTTCCGGTAGATCGTTCACTGACGTGACGCTGGCATACTGTGTTTCCGCCGTATGCCAACAGCCAAGCGAGAATCCCAGTTCGATCAGTTTCTCGGCAATCTGACGTTCGGTGAGTGCTGCGGTGGGGGAAGGGGTATTCCCGCTGTCTGACCAAGTGGCCCCTATGATTCGGCCCTGTGGCCCTTGTTTACCGACGCTGCTAAGTAGGTTGCCAGTTGCCTCGTCAAACTCGTACAGGGCGAGTGTATTGGTGTCGGTCGCCAATCGTGTCGGAATCGTCGCCTCGCGTCCTTTGTACCGGGCCACTCTAGAAATGCGGACCTGATCGATGGTCCCTTCGAAGAATTCAGTGCCATCACGTTTGCTGCCGATCGTGAGCGACTTGAGGGTCCAATCGCGGTTTGAAGTGGTGACATCGTCCAGGTGGCCGATGAGTTGGCCGTTCACGTAGTAGTGGGCACGACGATCGTTGAACACCAGCGCTCGATGCTGCCGCACGCCCGCTTCCAAGGGGGCGATGATGGTGCGGTAGTTGTTATCGCCGTTGACACCAGCGCCGCCCACGCGCGGCGACTTGCCATCCGGCTTCCCGTCGTACAGTTGCAGCTGATCGAAGTTGCCCGAGAGGCCGATGATGGTGCCGCCATCGCCGTTGGGATCGCTCGTGACATACGCCTCGACCGTGAACGCATCCGAGGTCCACTCGAAGCTGTCGAATGTGACGACATCGTCCTGGCCATCGAATGTGAGGGCCGATGTCGGCTGATATCCGGCGATCGCTTCCGCCTGTTGCACACTCGCTGGCGGATTCGGTCCTGGATCTGGCACGTCATCACCGCCGCCCAGGAATAAGAACCCGAGACTGGCGACCAGCAGGGTGCCGATGAGTCCGGCAATCGCTTTGTTCCAGTGCGGCCATATCGCTGTCAGAGGGCGAGTCGACTGCTCGGATTGTGCAGCACCTGACACCAGGGCCGCCGTCTCGTCGGTTGGCGAATCGGCACTGATCTGCAGCATCGTCGGTGCTGTCGCTGCGATGTCCTCTGGCGCGGTCATACCGGCAGAGGGGAGCAGTTCCACGCTGCCGGTCTCCTGCGGCTGTGTCTTGAG
>JAGQQB010000241.1 GCA_020426425.1 Planctomycetaceae bacterium
ATTTGTCCAACTTTGACCGAGATGGGACAACGGCTGCCCCAGTCGGGGAGCGTCTGGTTGAGCCACAGCTGGGCAAGTTCTTTCCGCCAGAACTCAGCCGCATCGCCGACCTTGCGGGCGATGTCATCGCTCGGGGCCTGCACGGTGAAGTTCGCAGTCTGATACGAGCCAGCGGTAACCGAATTGGCGAATAGCAGGCAGACGGTCGAGGCGGCCGTCAGCAAACGGGCATCCATGCACATGATGTTTTTCGGTGGGGGGATTCTGTCGCCAGGACCGGGACAGAGCGTGGAGGGGGAGTCCCGAGGGTTGATCCATCAACGTCCGCAGGACACTTCGCCTCAGAGCAAATCAAGCACCGTGCGCCATGCCGAACGCGGCAATCGACCGCAACCGCACAACGTAACCCAATTCCCTCATTACACTTGCCGCTCCGGAAGTTTCTGCCGATGCAGACACTGTCGGAGACCAGCGGCGTGTAAGAATTACATTGCCGAGAAGGTCTGGCAGCCAGGCCGGTGGCGGAAGCGAGTGGGATTCAGGGCCGCAAAGCAGGGGACAGCGGCGATTCGGTGTCCAACGCTTGGGCAACGGACTGCAGCAACTCGGGCAAGGTCTCTCCCTCCTCAGGTACGGCACGCAGGATGGTCACCTCTCTGCTTACAAGTGACGCATGCAGTTGCGCCAGATGCTGCCGCATGATGACGAGGAACTCACCCAGCTCGGCAGCAGTCAAATCGTAGCGGTCCAGATAGGTGTGCGTCGATGAGCGCGACCGGATGAGTCGCGACAGTGTCGTTCCGGCACTCCGGTACAGTGCCCCATCAACGAAGCTTCGCCGCAATCCGCCGCACCCATCGAAGTGGTAGCAACGATCGGGACTGAAGTAGACAGACAACCGTCCCTCAGAGCGAATGCCCGCAACGACTGGTTCCGACTGAAACGGGACCTGCAATTCCCAGCGGGGAACAGCGGTTCGCAGTTCCGCCAACAGGTCGTCTCGATCTGATTCGTTGCGGGCCACAGCGAGCTCCAATGGGAAACTTGGGGAATTTGGCAAGAATAATGCGCAAACCTAGGGGGTCTCCACAAGATGGGATGGCACCAGGAACGGCCAAGTGCCCCTACAACCGTCATTCTCGTCAAAACCGTTACAGATTAACTCAACCCTGCAACCGTCACAGGCCGAAGATGGAGATGTCCGTACACTCGGCGCGCCCGGTGTGCGTTCCCATCCAATGCCTGTCATGAATGACTGCAGTGGATGGGCTGGAATCCCCCCCAGATTGACCGTCTGAGACGGAGAGACTCATGCACTGGACTGGATGGCACCGCCGTATCTTGGGTACCTGTTGTCGCCGCATGGCGAGAACATTTTCCTGGGTGCGTCCGCAATTGAAAAGCGTGTCACGCTTCGCGAGGGCCGGTGCTCTGGGCGCCACAATGCTGGGCGTTGGCTGGAGCCATCCGGTCCCTGCTCAGGACTACGTGGGCGGACCGGGCGTTGTGGCCTACGACGACTTCAGCGGATCGATGTCGCTGGGGAATGATGGGGGAACCTATCTGCTGTTCCAGAAGATGGTGGGCGATTCCGCCGGGGTCGACGATGGCTACTCCCGCATCGGGGTGCGTACCAAGTTGATGGACAACGGCAACAGCCATCTGTTCGGTGAACTGCACGGGATGGTGACCGATGGTTCCCGGGTCGGCCTGAACGCCGGGGGTGGTTACCGCTGGATTGATTACGACACGATCTACGGTGTGCATGGCTGGTACGACAACTACGAAACCGCCCGCGGATATCGCTACCAGCAAGCGGCCTTCGGTGCGGAGATCCTGTCTCCTGGCTTCGACGTTCGCGCCAACGGCTACATTCCGATGGGGCGCGACTCCAACCTGTTAGGGATCGTTGATCCTGGAACCGATGTCGTCTACTTCGACAACAAGATCGGAACACGCGGTACCGCGTTGTATGAACGTGCTCAATGGGGCGTCGATCTCGAAGGCGGCGTGCCAGTCCCCATGCTCGATTGGCTGCGTGCCTATGCGGGGGTGTACTACCTCAACGCCGACAGCCTGGACACCACCGGGGTCCGAGGTCGCGCCGAAGCCCGCGTCGGCCAGGGAGTTTCGCTGAACTTTCTGGTGACCAACGACAGCACGTTTGGCACCAACGTCAATCTCGACGTCGAAGTCCGCTTCAGTGGCGGCATGCCAACCCGGTTCGGGGAAAACTACACGGCGTTGGCACGTCGCTACGATCAGGTCCGTCGGACTTGGGCCGTCCACACGACCACCCTGACCGATTCGGTCAACGTTCCGCTGGTCAATCCCGACACTGGTCGCGACTGGTATCTAACGTGGGTCGACAACCGTCGGGGCGGCACGGGAACATTCGAAGCCCCACTGGGTGCCCTGCCCCCATTCGACAACAACGCCGATCTGATTCTCGTTAAGACCGGCACCGGCGGTCCAACGCTGGGCAACATCACGCTGCGGGACAAGCAGCAGTTGCTGGGTGAAGGCAAGCCGTACTTCATTGATACGGACCGTCTCGGCGTGATCCAGTTGCCGACATACGGATTCGCGTCGACGGGTATGGCCCCGACCCTGGTCGCCGCCGATCCGACGATGCCGCTGATTACGCTGGCCAACAACAACCGGGTCGTCAACTTTGACATGACCGCCCCGATGGCGATCGTCGGCACCGACACGACCAACTTCCATCTGGAGTGTCTGACCGGCACTGTCACCGATGGCATCGACATCGTCGGCGGCAACGGCATTGGCACGATTCGGCATGTCGACTTCACGCTGCCCGTCTCGGGCACTGGGGTCAACGTCACCACGCGCAACGGCCTGGGACTCGATCTCGGAATTGCCGATCTGACCACGACCGGCGGCACCATCGGCCTAAACCTGGATGCCGGTCTCGGATCACCGCTCACCGTCGACGCGAACGGCATTGCCGTTAGTGGAGCCTCCTTGGCCGGGTTGCGTGTCCGGGGTGATCGGACGAACGTCGATGCCAACTTCGCCAACACTCGGTTCACCGGCGGCAGTGGTGATGGCATCAACATGTCGTTTCGGGGTGCTACAGGCACCACGACATTCAGCAATCTCAATGCCAACGACAACGGGCAAGACGGCATCTATGTGCTGGCGGACCGGTCCACTGATTACGACGTCAACATTCTCGACAGCAACCTGCTGAGGAACGGCGACGACAACATCGACGTCAACTCGACGATGGACTCCATCCTCGATGTGTTTGTCGATCCCACCAACGCCTCCCGCGCTGGCGACAACAACGTCGAGTTCCTGGTCGACACCGGCTCGGTGCTCAACGGTACGTTCCTCGACACGACGATGACCAATGCCGGGACCGATGCCATCAATGGCGTTGTCCGTCGCGGCAGCCAGGCAACGCTCGATCTGCAGCGGGTCATCGCCGACGCTGCTACGCAAGACGGATTCGACGTCCGCGTGACCGATCCGGCTTCGTCTCTGTTCGTGACCGCGTCGAACAGTTCGTTCGATGGCGCAGGCCAGAACGGCCTCGATGTGTACGTCGCCAACCGGGCGGCGGGAACCGTCATCCTGAACGACGTCAGTGCTACCGATGCAGGCAACATCGGCTTGCAGTTTGATGCACTCGGCGGCGTGAACGGCTCCAGCCAACTGAACATCATCGCCAACAACACCAGCTTCTCGAATAGCGGTGTCAACAATGTTCAGGGGAACGTCGCGAACGGATCGCTGGCGACACTCCAGTTCAACAATGTCACCGCGAACGGCGGTGCCACCAGTGGCGGCGTGGACTTCGCCGTGAACTCTGGCGGTCGACTGTTCGGCGACTGGAATGGCGGCAGTGTCTCGAATACCGGTGGCGATGGCGTCGGCATTGCAGCCTTGGGGTCTTTCGCCCAAGCTTCGATGAACTTCACCGGAGTCACGATCAATGGGAATGCGGGCGACGGGATTGATGCTTCGCTGACCGGCGGCAATTCTGGCAGCCTGCTGAACATCGGCCTCACCGGATCGACCGTGAACGGCAACGCTCTGAACGGCCTGGACTACGCAATCGATGGTCCCAATGCCGTCGGAACGGTCACACTCGCCGCGACTTCACTGGCGAACAATGGACGCGATGGCTTCCAGTTTGACGTGACCGGCGGAGCCGACCTGACTGGTGTCTCGCCAACTGGCGGCAACAACTTCTCCGGCAATGGCAACAACGCCGTGCAGGGAACGGTTGATGGCACTAGCTCCACCGCCGACATCACACTCACTGGTGTGAACGGTACGAATTCCGGCGATATCGGTGTGCTCCTCAGTGCGACCAACAGTGGTGTGCTCTCGCTCAACACCACGAATTCCGACTTCTCAGGCAGTGGTCGTGAAGGTTTGAAAGGAACCGTCAACACCGGTGGTCGTCTGAACCTGATGGATGTCGGTGGAAACTACTCGAACAGCGGTGCCCTGGGCAGTCATAGCGGTGTGTTCCTCGATGTCACTGGCACCAATAGCGTCGCCCTGGCCATGTTCCAGGACACGCAGTCGAACAACAACACACTCGATGGTTTCCAGGTGCATGTCACCAATGGTGGCTCGACGACAACGCAGCTTTCCAGCACCACGGCGGGCGGTACATCGGCCACTGGGAACGCTCGTGACGGAGCGCGGCTGGTCGGCGTGAACGCCTTCAACGCCAACATGGTAATGACGGGAGACAACAACTTCTCTACCAACGGCAACAATGGTGTGACCATTGGTGTGAACGGAGCCGTCCGCTCCGTAGCTGGCTTCTCCGGTACGGCCAATGGCAACGGACAAGATGGCGTGAACATCAAGCTGCAAGATGTCGCCAATGGAGCCATCAACGTCGTCTCGACGACTGGCACCATCAACGACAACACCCGGCACGGGGTCCGCATTGATCTCGTCGACACCGACCTGATCGGCGCCACCGTGAAAGGGGTCACCTACGCTGGCTTGAACATTGACGTCCCGAACATCAACAACAATGGCGGCAACGGTCTGCACATCACCGCCGACAACACCGATCTGACCTCCGGGACGATCGATGGCCTTCACCTGGAAGGAAACCAGAACGGGATCATCGTCGACCTGAACAACGGCTCGGACTGGAATCTGGCGATCACGAACAACGAGGTCCTGGGCAATTCCGGCAACGGCATCCAGGTTTCGGCGGACAGCAACGACACGCAGTCGAACGTGACCATTTCAGATAACCTGGTCGCCTCGAATGCCGACACCAACATCGCCGTGGATCTCTCCGGCAGTGCCGTGGTGGCACTGCACATCGACAACAACACCGTCGATGGCGATGGCTTGACCGACCCCAACATCTTCACACCGGGACTCAACTTCCAGGGTGGCAGCTTCAGCCTGCTGACTGATGGAGAACCACCCGACACCATGGGCGCCGTTGGCACCAACCACATCGTCGAACTCGTGAACGATGCATACATCGTGTACGACAAGACCACAGGTACGGTTCTGCAGTCGATTGTCGACGAGACGTTCTGGACGAACGCTGGTTTGGCGCTCAACGGCAGTGACACGTTCGATCCACGGATCATCTTCGATCCCACGACCCAGCGCTGGTTCGCAACCGCAATCACGCGCGGTACCGGCAACGATGTGCTGGTCGCCATCTCCATCGACGACAATCCGCTCAACGGATTCCGTGGCGTCCAATTCCAGGGTGATCTCGATGACTCCCTGTTCAACGACTTCGACACCCTCGGTGTTGACGGTGACGCACTGGTCATCGCCACCAACAACTTCGATG
>JAGQQB010000242.1 GCA_020426425.1 Planctomycetaceae bacterium
TCGAGCAACGTCAGCCCCGAACCAGCCAGTTCGACCATCATGCCAGCGGCATCTCGGGTGAGTTGTTTCTCGTACCGGGTAGCACACTCGTCAACGAGCCAGCCGGTCAACTGAGCGCCTTTGAGTTCTCCGCAATCGAGTTCCAGCCCGCAGTCGACCAACTTTTTGGCGAGCCGCGTGTTCTTCCGCCAGGACTTCACATCCAGGATCAACACCGACTTGCTCGCCGGTTTCTCCAGATACTCTTCCAACGCGGCCCGATGCGTACTTATGAACTCGTCGGAATCCTGGACCACCACCATGCGGCGGGTCGTGAACATGGAGACAGTGAGCAATTCATCCCGCACTGCCCGCCAGTCCGATGTCCCAGCGAACCGGGTTTCACCAATCGCATCGTCCTCGCCCGCCCCGAGGACGATCTGTCGCAGCAATTTGAGACTGGACTGTTTCAGATGCGATTCTCCGCCATGCAATACGACCAGCGAACCGGGCGCGGCATCGGGCTTGCGAAGGTACTGGGTCGCGTGCATGAAATCGGAATTGACCTGAATCGCAGATACGCGGGATAGTTCCGGGCGAATCTGGCTCCCCCAGGACTGTCACCTGCCAAACCATGGCGGCGGTGGCGACCACAGTCTATCACCCCAAGCACTTACTCCCCAACCATTCCCGTGACCCCCAGCGATGGAATGCCTGCTGACGCGACGCACGAAGCTCGACTACCTGTAGTCCAGGATGCCGGGCGAACGTGCAAGCCATCGTTGGCAAAGGCGCCGTGCGACATCGTCTACCAATGCCCCGGGGAACAGATCCCGATTGCGCGGGCTACGCATCTGGCCCGGCTGGCGTCCGGCTATCAAGCGTGCCGAAGATGCGTGCATCGTCATGAGCCAGGACACCTGTTGACGCAGGAAATGCAGGCGCTGAGGGAGCACGAGCCGACATCCGCTTCGTTGTTCACGCCCGATGGAATCCGGGGCACGTACTGCAACGAGATCACCCGGCCAACGCTCAGCCGCGTGGCGATGGCGGTCGCCCGCATCTTTTGGGAAGAAGCGAACCCCGACCGAATGACTCGGTTGCCGAAGTTTGACTTGAGCCCGGCGCCTGACCTGCGATTACGCCGGCAACGTCGCGCACATGGCCTCGACGAAGCGGTCGAAGTCGAACCCTTGCCACCGGCATATCAACCGGAACTTGTCGTCGGACACGACTCGAGAATCTCGTCGCCCGAACTGGCACTGGGAGTCGCCAATACGCTCCGGTTGTGGGGCTGCCGCGTCTACGATACCGGCTGCCAATCGCGACCGGAGTTCGAGTTCGCCGTGTCCCAGCTACAGGCGGTCGGGGGAGTTTACATCACCGGTGGAGTCGAGCCCGCCGAGCGGAATGGGCTGGATGTGGTCGATGGCTTAGGCTGGGACTGGACGCTGCGGCACGACTGGGAACGAGTTGAGTCATTGCTGCAGCACGAGGTGGAACGCCCCGTACGCAGCGCCGGTCATCTGACCAGCGAATCGACCAGAGCGGCATATCTCAACTCTCTGCAACCGTTGTTCAAGGGCCTCAGACCGCTGCGGATCGCCGTGGGCTGTGTCGATCCTCATCAAGCACGCCTCCTGCCAAAATTACTCGAGGCATTTCCCGGCGAACTGCTGGTCTACCCGATCAGACGTCACTTTGGTGGTCGCACCGATCCGCCCGACGCACTGGCTGACGATCTCCACGAGCTGCTGAGATCTGAAGAACTCGACGCTGGAATGCTCATGGGATCCGATGGACGCGCGTGTTATTTGATGGATGAACGAGGCGAAGTCCTACTGCCGGAACAGGCGCTGCGAGTGCTCCAATTTGGCTCATTCCCGGAAGCGACCACCGATCATTGTGGCCGTTACCGGCTGACGCCTGGACGGTCGACTTGTGATGCGATCAGAACTCTGGCCCGACTGCTGCAAAGCTTGAGTCGCAGTGACTGCCCAATGTCCTGGTGGCTCAAATAGCCAATGTCCTGGTGGCTTAAATAGCCAATCCGCATGTTGCCGACTCTGCGGCTTCAGCGCGACATTTTGACCTATTGGAACGCAGTAACTGGGTCGGATGACTGGTCGGTCAGGGGTGCGGCTGACGATTCGTATTCAACTTGTGCGAACGAACTTGACGTCAGCAGTGCCCGGTCACATGGTCGCATCGGAATTCGCATCTGGACCAGAATCTGGATTCGTTTCTATTTGCTCTGGTGGTTGACCCGTGGAATCCGAATTGCTGCCGGCCTCTTCCGTCCAGTGCGCCCCATCGGCCACGTGCAGGATGTTGATCTTCTGCCAGATCTTCCGCGACATCCCCGAGGTAAGCGTCTCCAGATCATTCACCGCTTCAATCGCTTCGGAGTCGGTGAAGTCATCGACGTACAAGGCGCCGATTTTTCCGGCCAGCGCGAGCATCTCACTGCAATAATCGAGATAGCGGCACAGTTCGAACCGCGTCATGTTGTAGCGCGGGGACGAGGCCGTCTCATGGCCTGGCGAAAGGACCCGCTCTGGATCCTTGGTGAGTTGATGCATATCGATCACATGCACCAGCGACCGCAGTTCATGCACCGCACGCAATGCCCGATCACGTTTCACCCGGTTTTCGAGCGTCACCAGGAAGAAGATGGCGGCCCCAAGGATCAGAACGATGTTGGCTCCCGCTTCGAGCACCTGAATGAACTCGCTCGCCTGTAATGGCTGATCGGGCAACCGGACCAGTTTGATTACGAACACGAACAGGCCCAGGAACAAGAGAGCCAACACAATAGACGCCAGTCGCACACCGTACATCGGTCGCGAGATCTGACGTGATCGACTGTCGGCCCGTTGAGCGAAGCTCAGCAAATGGCCGCACACTTCATTGAGGCCCGCCCGTGGAAATCGTTCCCGGATGCGAAGTGCGAGCACCTCGACCGTTTCGATGATTCGTGGTGCCTGTAGATGGGTCCCGGCCATGCGGCATTCTCGTTGGCGGCACTCTTACCGTGTGACGACGCGTGCGAGTTACCCCCGCACTACGTACAGCAACCGGCCACAGCCACAAAACAACGGCTTGCCGCTGTTGAGTTGCACCTTTTGCTGCGATGTCAATGTCACAAAGCAATGACCACAGTGGCCATTCGTCGCGTCGGTCAATGCATCGGCCTGATGGGCTTCCACCAACCGACGGTACTTGTCGCGATCAGTCCCCGATAGCGGGCTCTCGGCGGTTGCGACCTGGGCCGCAAGTTCCTTTTCCTGTTGCTCCAGCACGGCGATTTGCCCGTCGAACTCGACGCGGAAATTCCCCAGATCGACCTTGAGTTGCTCGACCGCTTCTTTCCCTTTGGTAATCTCCGCCTGAATCACTTCGACTCGTTCGAGGAATTCGAGGATCTCGTCTTCCAGTACCGCCCGCGCGGCTTTATCCGCTTCGATTTGATGCTGAGCCGCCTCGAACTCACGATTACTGGAAGCCACATTCAGCTTCCGCTGCAGATCGTGCAGCCCTGCATCTTTACTCTTGAGTTCCAGGCTCTTGCCGTCGGAGGCCGCCTTCGTCCGCTTGAGTTCCTCCGCCCGGGTCGCCAACAATTGTTCCATCTGGGCAATGCGATTTTCGCGTTGACGAATCTTGCGGGGGCCACCAGCCAGCTTCTCCCGAACCGCCTGCAATTGCTGCAACAACTGATGCAAGTGCGGCAGATTGATTCCCTCCGACATACCCCAAAACTCCCATCGCATACCAGGGAGCGACGCACGGCGGTCTCCCGAAACCTTCCTGGGTCTAAGGATGCCAAAATCCGCCCATGTTGCAATGATCGTGCCCTGACAAACTCGGCAGAAGCGGCAAAATCCCACCACGCCGACGCCTCGCGGACGCTCGCCAGTTCCCCCGCTACCCCTCAACACGGATTTGGTTGACGCCCCCCGAACCAATGGCTAGACTCTGCGTCCACCTAATATTCAGGGGCGGTAGCTCAATTGGTTAGAGTACCGGACTGTCGATCCGGTGGTTGCGGGTTCAAGTCCCGTCCGCCTCGCTTGGAACCTGCAGACCCATAAGTCTGCAGGTTTTTTGTTGCGCTGGTGGGGATTTCTGCCGACGCTAGCACGCCGCCATGATTGCTCTCGCATCTATCAAAAACCGGACGTAAGGTGAGCAGGTGTCGGGTTTGGCCCCGACACGATCGATGACAAACACCGAGCGATTCCCCGTGCTCCCTCCATTCGCCATGCGTCCGGCCTCCATACAGTGGGAACCTGTCCCACTGCATGGGACGTCTTTGGCGATTTGGTGCTGGTTCAAGCCGCCGCAAGCACCGCAGGATGTGCTGATTCAACTACCACCTGAGCTGTGGCAGATGTTCCCAGGCGGACCAACACTCCGAATCCTGCTGCAGGCAACGGGCATCGATCCAGCCCAAATGCAGATGTGGGTCGCGAATCAAACCCCAGTCATCATGGGTCCACAGACCGTTGGCCTGCTGGATCAACCACTGGCCTGGAGCGCGAGTCCGTTGGTCGTCCGCATGCACATGGCTGGCGTCCCGACAGAGCCGTCGCCGATGGTGGCGGCGCCCCGTGCCGGGTTACCGACAGTCGCCCCAAACACCGACGCGATGGAGCATGTCTATCAACACATCGAAGCCGACTGGCAAGTGGTCCAGCAAATCGAAACGAAGATGGATGCCCTGCGCAAGCAACTCAACGGCATGGCTGGTCGCCTCAAGTCGCTCGATCGCGATTTGACACCCGAAGAAGTCACTGCATCGGACTCAATGGATAAACGCGAATGGCAGGACATCCGTCGCTGGATTCGCGATGCCGCTGCTGGCGTGTCGCGGGCGATGCGGGAATTCGACGTCGGCGATGTCAGCGCTGCTGGCAGTCGCAATCGATTCGTCGATCTGTACCAACAACAGGTCGTCCCCCGCACGGCACCGAATCCCCATCTGCTGGCGAACGAATTCGAAATCTATCGCAAGATGGTGCAGACGCAGTTCCAAAAGATGCAATCTGCCACTCAAACCGGCGCCCGCGATGGCGAGCAAAGGGCGCAAACGTTTCTTTCGCGCATCGGGGCAAAGATCAGAGCGCGACGCGGGAAGCGGTAGGTGGCATCACCGAATGGTGCCGTCGCAAGGGGCGATTGAGCTTGCAAAATCTCTGATCCAACAGCATATTCAGATTGTCAGGTTCGCGAATTTCGGTGATCCCGAGCAGTAACGGGGGCATAAATGCAATCAATGCGAATGAGTCTCCGAGTCGTATTCTACTACCAGTCCGACCGCTGGATCGCTCACTGTCTGGAATTCGACCTTATGGGCGACGGGGACACCCAAGTCGAAGCGCTTGCATCATTGTCCGAGGCGATTTCTCTGCAGGTGGAGGCTTCGCTCGAATCAAGCAATCTGGAGAACCTGTTCAGTCCTGCTGATGGCCGTTATCTGGCCATGTTCGCCAAAGGTCGCAACGTGGCTGTTGGTCAGTTGGACATTCATGCCACCGGGTGTGAGTTCGAGGGATATGAAGTCCGGGTGTTTGAGGGGGACTTGCAGGCGGCTGCGACCTGATGCCCATCAGCATGAAGCGACTGCGGCAGTGCCTTGCCCAATTCGACTGCACCGAAGACTCGAAGCGTGGCAAGGGCTCTCACACGATGTTCTTTCGCATCGTCGACGGTCGGCAACTGTCGTACCCGATCCCGAAGGGTAAAGATGTGCTCGACTGTTACGTCAAAGGGATCCGGAAAAAGTTCCGTCTGATGCCGAGCGATGGCGTGTCGGACGAA
>JAGQQB010000243.1 GCA_020426425.1 Planctomycetaceae bacterium
TGTGCGGCGCCGCCGCTGGTGATCCCGATCCCTTGGGGGGAGATCGCACAGTTCGACTCACGCTCGGCCACATCATCGACAAATCCAAGGGTGGCGATGACTCGGCACAGAATCTGAGAGCTGTTTGCTCGAACTGCAACGAAGGATTGCAGAATACGGCGCTGCCCAAGCCGGACACGATTCACCTGTTGTCGCAGGTTCGGCGTGCGACAATCAGCGACCAGAAGACACTACTGGACTGGCTGTTGCAGAAGTTCAAGTTGGTTGCGACGCAGGAAGGAGCAGGCGAGTGAATCTTTGCTGATCGTCATTCGGCTGTGCCTGTCGTGTTGATCAAGGTTCGAGTGCCTACATACCGCTTCGCTGGACAACGACCAGCCGTCCTTGGCATGATCATTGTCAATCACGGGCATGTCCTATCGCTAGATGTGGCGGCGATTCGTGTTCCCGGTAATTAGAACGAAAAGGGCGGTTTCATGGCGGTAACATCTGGTTGGCCTGCTGCGCAGGCGGTGGCGCGGGAGTTTGTGGCTCGGGGGGCGGCGCGGCGGCCGCGTCAACCGGCGCATTGGCCGGTGCCGAATCGTGTCGGTGATTGTAGCGCGCTGTTCTGGTGGGATGATGACCACCCCGTGTTCGAGATTCCGCTGTTTCACAACGACGATCCGGCCGGCTTTGTGGTCGCCTCGGGGACAGAGGACTTGCCGCCCATTCTGCAGGCATCGCCACTGGGAGGAACGCGATCGGCGGCGATGAATGCTGATGTGTATGGGCATCTCATCCGCACTGGAAGGACGCCGTTGTCCATTCGCTGGCAATACTGGTCCGCTCTGGAGATGGTGGCCGAAGTGCAGTTGGCCGATGGCTGCATGCTGTATTTGCGATATCCGGAGATGTTTGAAGTCGCCGCGCCAACACGGATCGCGATTCAGCGGTCTCCGGTGGACACTTGGTCTGAGGAGTCTGTTGCGGCCCGGTGGGAGGCAATGCGGACGCCGTACGATCAGCGCAGCCCGGAGAGCATCGGCATCATTTTGGAAAGCCGGGAGCCGATTTACTACAACCAGAACTGTCGTGCTGCGCTTCGCACGGCGACCGATCCGATCACGTACTGTAGCCCTAACTGCATTTCCGGCTGCGTCCCGGTCGCGGTGGCGATGCTGTCGGGCTGCTGGAAGAAGGTCGAGATCGCCGGTTCCGCCAGTCGCATCTGGCCAGGGTCGAGTTGTTGGACCAACCAGTGGCCTTCAACAACCACCAGCGACCCCAACCGGTGCGCCGAGGTGAACACTACCATCTGGCGACTGCATGATGACTTTCGCACGACCTGTGGCGGCGGGACCGCTGGGGCCACAGTGGCGACACCAACGCAGAACTACTACCGGAACGTGTGGGGATTGCCATGGCGGTTCGCGATTCAGAATCCGGTCAGTTTTGATCAGTGCAACGACATCATCACGCGGCGGCATCCTTTTGTATTCATGGCCGTGGGGGACTTTGGCGTCTATCTGAACAAGATGGCCCCTGATCTGGCAGAAGGAAGAATGCTGGGCGAATTGGGCCATGCCGTTGCCTGTTGGGGCTTCGATGCCGCGCCCTGGGTAGGCGGACCGGCCTTGCTCGTCGGTTTGGGATGGGGAAGCTATTTCGAGTCGACCTGGATCGAATTCGACCAATTCACGTTCCCGCATGCGCTGTATGTGTCTGCATTCAGTTAAGCGATGTGAGCCTCACTCCGCCATTGGCCCTTGCACCTCAAACACCACCAGGACGGGTCGGTGGTCAGAGGCCAGCGGTTCGTTGATGACCTCGGAAGACCGCACCTTCAGCCCCGTGCCTCGGTGCAGGATGTAGTCGATGCGGACTCGCGGATTCGGTGAGGGTGCCGACGGGGCGATGTCGGCATCGAGGGCGTTGGTCCAGCATTCGGTGAGTATGGTCAGCGGTTCGTCCTCTGGAGTGGCGTTCAGGTCTCCCGCCAGGATGGTGGGCAGAGCATCACGTCCGAACAGCTCGTTCATTGCCTGTGCTTCGGCGACGCGGTCTGCGGGGACATTGTGTTGGAAGTGGGTGCTGATGGCCCGGAACGCGAAGCCGCCGGGCGTGGTTAGCTGCAGGGCGATTGCCGCGCGGGGATACGTCGTCAGTTCCGCTGTACTCTCAGTGTACGGCAGCGGCTGAATGTGGATTTCGGAGCAGGGGAGATTCGTCAGCACAGCGTTGCCGAACAGACCTCCTTCGTAGTGCTGCGTCGGTCCGAAGTAGACGGCCAGCCCGGTCAACCTACCGAGTTCACGCGCCTGGTGGACTTGTCCCGACCGCCGCACACCGACATCGACTTCCTGCAGCGCGACAAGATCGGGTTGCGTTTGCTTGATCGCCTCTGCGAGTCGCGGAATGTCGTACTTGCCATCCATTCCCTGACCGTAATGGATGTTGTAGCACAGGACGCGAAGTGTTTCCGGTGGCGCGGCCACAGCCGTGCTGATGCAAAGCCATGTGCAGTAGAACAACAACAGGGCGAGCAATGGATGTCGGTAGCGGTGAGGCATCGGTCGACTCTGTGGTCAGGGCTTCATTAATGTCGCACGATTCTCCGAATCGTGCCGAGTCCAGTTACGGCGTCGGGCCGTTCGGAGTATCGGTGCGATCAGGATCAGCCCGGGCCTTCCGTGATCGCTGACGCCACACTTGTTGCGGACGGCACTCGGAGAGTGCCTGCTACGGGCGTGCGGGCCAGTTCTTCACCGCCGTGGCATCTTCAAGTTTCCACAACCGGACTTCGCCATCGTAGCTCCCGCCTGCGGCAAGGCCGCTGCCGGGGTGGGCGGCGGTGCTGTAGACCCAGTCGGTGTGGCCGGACATTGTGTGCAGGACTTTGCCATCGGCGGCGTTGACCAGACGCACCTGTTTGTCAGCACAGGCGGTGAGCACTTTGTTCTCTGGCAGCATCACCAACTCGATAATCTCGTCCCCAAAGCCGCCGATCTTGCGGACTTCTTTGGTGTCGCCGACGTTCCACACCCGCAGTTGCTTATCGCGGCCGCAACTGATCACCTGCTTACCATCGGCCAGGAACGCGGCGGCGGTGACGACTTCGCCATGTCCGTTGAAGGTTCCTTTGGCGTCGCCGGAGTGGCTGTCGAAGACCTTGCTCGTCTTGTCGCGACTGGCAGAGGCAAGTTGCGATCCATCGGGGGACCAGGCGACGCCCAGCACCCAATCGGCGTGATCTTCGATGAGCAGTTGTTGCTCGCCGGTGGCGACGTCAAAGACTCGGATGCTGCGATCGGCTCCGGCGGCGGCAAGTCGGTTGCCATCGGGACTGAAGGCGACGGCGAACATGGCGTCGTCGGACGTGACGAGATCGGCCAACAGAGCGCCATCGGCCACCTGGAAGAGCTTGACTTCGCCGATCTGTCCTGGAGTGCCAGCGGCGACGGCGAGGCGTGTGCCATCGGCGTGGAAGGCGAGTCCGTACACCCGTTCGGCCACATTGGTGATGCGCCGCACCAGGGTGCCCGATTCGACGGACCAGAGCAGCACCTCGTGATAACCCGCCGAGGCGAGCAATGTGCCATCGGGGCTGAATGCCAGAGCGGTGATGGGGATGGGGGCCGCGTACTGTTCGGGAGGTTGCGGCTGCGGACGCTTGGGCATGATCTGTAGCAGTGGACGTTCGGGATCGACCCCGGCATCGAGCGCGGCCCCGAGTTGTGCCCAGCGTTGCACCACCGCAATCTGGTCTGCGGTGAGCGGTTCGGCATCTTCCGGCATCGAGCCATCGGCGATCATCACGCACAGCAGCGATTCCGGCTGGCCCGGTTCGATCGCAGCGCCCGATTCACCTCCCTTCATAATTGCCGCGAAGTTCTCCATGTTGTAGCGACCTTTGGCGGTGCGGGCGTTGTGACACGCGAGGCAGCGGTCGTGGAAGATCGGGGCGACCTCGCGTGAGAACGAGACCCACTCGCCTGCCTGAGTGAGCAGCGACTCCGCCGATTGTTCCCGCTTGAGCCATTCCGCGTAGGCGTCGTCGGCAGTTGCCAGCAACTGTTCGATGGTCTTTTGTCCAGCGGCCAACTGTGTGTTGGCCTGCTCGGTTCCGGCAGTCAGTTCGCCCAACTTCGTCTTCATGCCTGCAATGGATTCGGTCGTGGCTTTCGCGGCGGCCTGTGCGTCGGTGAAGGTTTTGGTAGCGGTTTCAGCGGCGGCTTTGGCCTCGTCGGCCTTCTTCTGAGCGGCGGCGAGTGCGGCAGCGGCGTCGGTCGCGGCTTTGTCAGCGGCGGTCTTGGCCTGTTCGGCTTTCGTCGCCGCTTCCTGTTCGGTCGTCAGTTTCTTCTCGGACTCTTCCGCCGACTTTTTGAGGGCTTCCATTTCCCGCTGCATCTGGAGCAACATTTGTTGGGTCTGCTGCAATTGGAGTTGAGTCGCGGTGAGTTGCTCCCGAGTGGCGGTCTCCTGTTGTTTGAAGTTCGCGGCCTCCTGACGCAGCGCGGCTGCCTGCTGCTTCAGGGCAGCGGGATTGGCGGCAACTGGTGCTGCGTCATCGGCCAGGATGGGGGTGATGAGGAACAGCACGAGCAACGACGACAGCAGGCGAGCAGGCATGAGCACTCTCGGGGAATGAGGCGAGGCGGGGAGGGACGTAGCGCCCCGAATGTGGGGGGATCAACAATTGTTGATATTGTACGTGCAGGATCGATCCCCAGAGCAGGGCTGTCAAGTATTGGTGGAGGGTGGAGGGTGGAGGGTGGAGAGCTGAGGGAGAAAGCAGGGTTGGCCCCAGATCCCGTAGCCCGGATTTCTCACTGATCGATGTAACGAGACCGCCTGGGATTGCGTAATGTGTTGTGGTTCTTAAAGTCACAGCACGCGCAAGCAGGAGGTCTCGTCGTGACAGAGTGTAGCACACTGCGGTTGGAGTTCGAGGGGCATGGGCGGCGGGAGGTGATGGCGGGGTTTGATGGGGGGCGGATCACGTCGGATGCGGGGGCGTTGTTGTTGCGGGAGGTGGAGTGTCGCTTTGGTGTGGTGCGGGAATTCGCCCTGGCGTTCACCGACTATCGTGATCCTGACCGGATCGAGTTTTCCGTCGAAGAGTTGCTGCGGCAGCGGGTGATGGGGCTCGCGTTGGGCTACGAAGATCTCAATGATCATGATCAACTCCGGAATGATCCATTGCTCGCGCTCGCATGTGGACGCGACGACATCACTGGTCAGCAGCGGCGCCAGCCGGATGATCGTGGTCAGCCGCTGGCGGGCAAGAGCACGCTCAATCGACTCGAACTCACACCGGTCGGCGCGAATGATCAGAGCCGTTACAAGAAGATCGTGGCCAGCATCGACCAGTTGCAACGGTCGCTAGTCGACCTGTTCGTGCGAATGCAATCTCAACAGCAGATGTCGGCTCAACAGCAGATGTCGGCTCAACAGCAGATGCCGGCTCAGCAACCTGCGGCTCCTGAGGAACTGGTTCTGGACCTGGACGCCACCGACGATCCGGTACATGGCGATCAACTCGGCAAGTTCTTTCACGGCTATTACAAGTCGTATTGTTTCCTGCCGCTCTATATCTTCTGCGGCCATTGGCCACTGTTGGCGCAGTTAAGGCCGGCGGACATCGACGGCGCGGCCGGGACGGTGGAGCAGCTTCAGCGGATCGTTTCCCAACTCCGCGAGACCTGGCCCGAAGTGCGGATCATCATCCGGGG
>JAGQQB010000244.1 GCA_020426425.1 Planctomycetaceae bacterium
GAGCCGGTTGCCGCATCGATCGAAACCGACACCAGGAATGACGAACAGGTCGAAATCGGAGGCCATCCTTTCGCGTTCCCTCACTCGTCGTACGTCTGGCCGAGGCTCGAGAATCCCGAATGCTCCCTCGACCAGTTCATCGCGACCAGTGATCCAGGCCGAGCGCAGGGCATCACCATCGCACCATGGGAGAGAAATCTCCCGCTGACCATTGAGCAATTCCTGTTCAACGAACGGCAACGTCGGAACTTCGCTGCGGACAGCGAGGTACAACAACACCTGCCGGGCACGTTCCCATTCTGGCAAGCGGACCAGCCGCCCCAGGAGCTTGGCCGCAGCAACATCGGGCTGGGCCACCGCCAACCGACATTGTCGCAGCTGACGTCGCCACGCCTGCTTGTCGAAGGTGTGGTTCATGACGTCTTCGACTCGGTCACACAATCGACATCGGGTGGCGTGAAACTTTCGAATGCATGCGCGGGATCGATCGCCTGCAATTGGGCAATGGCTTCCAGATCGGCGGGCTGAGGTTCGTGAGCGGCCCGAGCCAGCTCCGCCAGATGGCTGCCAGCGAACTTGCGATCGCTACGGATAAACATCCACAGCATCCCGCCAAACACTAGCGAGATCGCCCCCAGCACGGCGACCACATACGTGGTGATGTTCTCGGTCTGCTCCCGATCCTGGGCTATGGTGGGCACCGAATGGAAGCGCTGCGTGACGATCAGCGGGGCCAGCGTCGCACCTTCGGTGGTCGCGTAACCGAACCGCTTGAGAAAGTAGCCGGAGACCGTAACCGGAGTTTCCATCGACGAGGCAATCGAGAGGTTTGGCGAGGACTCAGTGCACAGGATCATCCAGGGATGGTTGCCTGAATCATCGGTGAACATCCAACCCACATAGGCTTTCGGTGCGGACTCATCGGCCCCTTGCTGATGGAACTCTTCAAACCGTCTGAGCACTCCGCGCAAACTGACGAGGCGGCCACGATACTGTTCCGGTTCGGTGTTGATCACACGATAGCTCAGCTCCTCTGCACCGGTACGCTCCAATGCCTCGCTTGGCAGATTGCGGACATGGTCCAGCACCGCTTGCAGGGCGACCACTTCCCCCTGCTTCCAACCGAGATGGTTGTCGTCCAGCGCAGCCAGAGTTTCGGGGGCAACATCCAGACGCTGTTGAGGCGGCGCAGCGGGCTGATCGGTGGGGGCTGCGGTTTGAACCGCGATGAATTCGTCGGGTGCGAGATTCCGCGCTCCGCGTCCTGGTTCCAGCAGATGGCTGATGTCCTCAAGATCCTCGACTGGAGTGAGTTCTTGCTCTGGCGCACCAGCGATCCAGTTCCAGGTCTCTGGCCGGGCGGCTTCGCGAATCGCCAGCATCACGATCAACAGCATCGCGCACAGCCCCAGTAACCGGTACTGGTCCTTGCGATTTAAGTACGGCGGGGGCGAGGCTGGTTGCTGAAATCGCATGGGCGGCATCTCAAGTTAACTGACCACAGAGAGTGATCTGCAACTGTTCAGCAGAACGGAATCAGCGAGGTGAGTCAAGCGCGGCGTTGAATGTTGCGCCGTTGGCGATGCTTCTGACAATGGTCGTCGTCCCAGCAGCTGCCAGCGTCGGGGACATTCCTCTCATCACACTGCCACCGCTTCGCACGATGTGGCCACCATCCCTCAGTCGCACACCGTCTCGGCCTCGCCGCGATCCGCGCGACTTGCTGAACGCACACACAGCCGTCGCGTGTTAAGCGCGTTCGTCGCTGGTCATGCTTTCGAGAAGCATCGCGAGACCATAGGCAATCAATCCGGCGAGGAGCATCGAGTCGATCAACAGGAAGCCGTACTCCTGGATTGTGCATGGGCCCCAGAATGGAAAGACGTAGCCTCCTTGCAGCTTAATGAGTGGGCTGGGAAACCGAAGCAGTTCGCGCCGCGTCCAAGCGATGAGTGCCGCTCCGGTCAGATTGGCGACCAGGATCGCCAGTCCCCAACGGAACAGTCGCGAGAGTGTCAGGGACTGGAACAGTGTCTGCAGCAGTCCCGGTCGGCGTGGCTCTTGCTCTGCGGCCGCTTCCTCAATTTCGTCAATCAGCCGACCAAGCGCAGAGGGCTGATCGGTCGCTCCCGTGTCGCTATCGCCCATTCCAACTGAGGCTGACCGTCCCACTTCCTCCAACCTGCGTTGCCAGTCTGGAGGCGATGTTTCGTCCGGGAGGGATGCGGCGGTATTGAGTAAATCGTCGAGATCGTCTGTCGAAAACGAGGTCGACTCTGCGGCCAATGCCTCCGCCTGTTTGCGGCGCTGTTCCGCTTCCCACTTTGCGAGCAGGTCGGGTCGACCAGCCATATGAAACAGCCCGACCACTTTGGCGGCGGGAATCCACTCTTCCTGCCAATCGTCGCGGACAAGCGAATCGGCGTTGAGTCGCTCGTCACGGACCAGATGGATCAGTTCCTGAAACGCAACTGGACCGTGCGTCTCTGCGTCGAACTGGTAGTAGTACTGGCTCGCCATACCCCAATGATCCCGAGTTGTGGGATGGCCTTCTCCTCTGGTGGGAAAACCGTACTTGATGGTCGACGGACATGAGTCCAGGGTCAAGTGAGCGTGACGGGATTCACGGCTGAGTGCGCGACAGCGGCCCCCCACAAACGACACAAGGGAGATCTGTTCAGGCTCCCCCCGGTGCCTGAACAAGATCTCCCAGTGTTGTGCGTTGGCAGCGTTGATCTGCCGTGCTCATTCTGCGCGTTAGCGAATTCCGCGAACGAAGTTGAAGCTGACCATTTGCAACGCCGCGTTATAGATTTCTTCGTGCAGGCGGTATCGCAGGATCAATGTATCCTCGGGCTGCACCAAGATGCGATGCGACTGATCGAGCATGGCTCGGTTGAGGTCGACTTCGATGGGGATTTGGCCGCCACAGGGGAGCTTCCGCACGACGATCAACTTGGAAGGATTGGCTCCCGCAGCCCCGCTGCCACCGCCTGAACCTCCGCGTCCGCCAACCGAACCGATGCCGGTTCCACCGCTGCCCACCTGGCCACCCGCTTCGGCGACCGCACCGAGCACATCGAGGTCGTAGTCGCGAGGCAGCAGGTGCTGTCCCCCGTTCATCGCTCCACCGGTGTAGTAGTGTTCTTCCTCACGGGATGGGATGAAGATGATGTCGCCAGTTTCCAGAATGATGTCGTTCTGATCGAACTGGGGCACCTGATTCGGGTAGTAGCGAATCGGAATGCGGGTGACGTTAGGAGCATCTGGGATTGTCGGTGGACAGCTGCATGGTTCGCGGCAGCTGCTCAGTTGAGCGACAATCTGGTCCCAGTCACGGCCTTGGTTGAATCCACCACGAATAATCAGGATTTCGTTCTTGGCATCGAGGCCAGGCAGACCGCCAGTTTCGTTCAGGGCATGCAGGACATCGTTCTCGTAGGCGGGCAGGTCGATGGTATCGCCCGTGCCTCGTTTCGTGACGTTCTCCTTGCCGCCGTTTTCTTCACGAATCACCAGCACGCGATACATGCGGCGACGCAACAGAGTGACGATGATCTTGTCTTGTCCAGGCTGCAGAATCTCAGCATTGATGTATGCATGTCGAACTGCCTCGGTCGCTTGGGTGACGCTGAGACCTTCCACCTTCACTGGCTCAATCAGTGGCAGGGCGAGCGTTCCGTCCTCGCGGACAGGAACTGGATAACCGAGTGCTGGTGGCTGATCCCCCTGTTCCGGGAAGTGAACCGGAGGCGCTTCCCCTTCCTGGCCGAGCACGAACTCGATGTAAATGCCGAGCACATCTCCAGCCCCCAGCTGGTAGACTTCAGGAGGATTCTGCCGCAGACGTGAGATCGAAATCTGCTGCATTTCCTCACGCGAACGAACGCGGAGTTCATCGGGCAGTCGGTGAGCCGGAATGGCAGGGATGTCGCAACCGAAGTTGCTACCGCCGCCGGTCAACGTGCATCCCGATGATGCCGTCAGCATCGCGAGCAGCCCGGCAAGCATCCATGTTTGCCGCGATTTCAGAGTTCGAGTTGCTGGCAACATAATTCAGAATCCTTGATGGTTCGCAGGAACGAAGAGGCCTGCATCCAGCAGAAGGGACATGTGTCAAACAGGAGACAACCGAGGACGGAACATGGCCGTTCCAAGGATTGTCGGGATTAGTAGGCCGGTGGGACCAAAGCGGGCCCCTCTGGTTCAACGGGCGTGAGTGGCTGCGGTGGTTCCAACTGGGCATCTGGTTGCGGAGCGATCAAGCTGCCCGTGCCTGGCTGATCCGCCCCAGGGAGAGTCACCTCAGTCACCGTCTGGCAACGGGGATACAGTTCCATCGCTGTGACAATCTGATTGCGGTTCTGCACGCCATCCTGCAGTGCGACCGAGACGCCATGCGAGTAGCCGTTGTACCAGGAGACAACCTTCTCACGCCCTTCGCACGACTGGTAGCAAACACCCCAGTACTTTTGCGGAGGCATGGTCGGCGGGCAGCCATCGCCGCCGTTGGCAATCGCCTGATAGCCTGCCTGGAAACCCAATCCGAAATCGTGCAGATGCGGTTCGCAGTCGTAGTAGTATTCCTCACAGGACCACCACGCCATCTTCGCTTCTTCATGGTTGCGACAGGCGATGATTTGCTCGCTGACACAGGTATGTAACGAGTGGCATCCGCTAGTCAGCATCAGCCCCAAGGCGAGGCCCATTGCTGTTCTTCGAACGGTCATGATTGACTCCAGGCAGAAACGATTCAGTTCGTGCTGTTTGGTTCGTCCGTTTCGTAGGAGTTCGATCACGAATTCTCATCGTTCCCGGCATGGTGATTACGCCGGACCTGCATGAGATACCGGTTGTGAAAAATGGAGAAGCTGGTTAAACCAACGTTCCGGCCATTTCGGCTGGTTTTCGTCGGTCTACTGGGAGCAGATTTGTGGCTGAACGACGTCCGCAACAGACGATCGCCGATCTCATTGCCGCCGCCCGTGAAGGGGACAACCGCGCGCGGGAAAAGCTCTTTGAGCGTTGCCGCGATTACATTTCCGTCATCGCGCGGACAAAAGTCGAAGGCTGGATGCGGACTCGCTTCGACGGCTCCGACCTAGTGCAGCAGACCTTGCTGGAGGCGTATCAGGCGTTCGATCAGTTCGAGGGGACGACCGAAGAAGAGTGGCTCGTCTGGCTGAAGCGCATCTTAAACCACAATACCCAGGATGCCATCCGGCATCATCGGGCGGGGAAGCGGGCAGCGCAGCGCGAGGTTCGCCCACCGGCAACATCTGCCGAGAGTGAACTACGTCCGCTGGATCCCCCCGCCAGCCTGCCGACCCCAAGTCGCGTGATGATGCGGCACGAGGAAGACCTCGCACTCACCGCCGCGATTGGACAACTCTCGCCCGATCATCAAGAGGTCGTGCATCTTCGCGGACTGCAGCGATTGTCGTTTGAGGAAGTTGCCGAGCGCATGGGCCGCTCGCGCCCAGCGGTGCAGATGCTCTGGGCAAGGGCGCTCAAAAGACTCGATGAGTTGCTGTCGGCGGACGCGTGACTGCCGGCGCGTGTCGTACGAACGCAGGTGACATCATGCCGACCGGCATTTTGGATCGACGAATGAGACAGGATTTACAGGATCAACAGGATTGTTTCCGCCAGAGTCCTGAGTCGCTGGGTCACGAACGATTGGCAAGGGGC
>JAGQQB010000245.1 GCA_020426425.1 Planctomycetaceae bacterium
CCAATGGAACTCGAACCTCACTCCACCACCGCCGCCAACGGCTGCGTGTAGTTCACATAGTCGTCGTCGAGCAGGTCCGGTACCGGGTTTGAGTCGGCGGTGAGGTAGCGGTAGCGGCCGGTGTAGGTTTCTTTGGGGGGGATGCTGAACTCACCCAGCACAGGCGGGGAAAAGACGAAGTACGGTTTGCTTGGATGCAGTCGCACCGGTTGTGGATGCCGGAAGTTGGTTGGATGTCCCATGATGGCGACATGGGCGGCGCCATCGTTGACTGGGCCATGCATGGCCACCCAATTCGGGCGGGAGTGATTCCCATCGAGCCGCGTTTTGCCTTCACTGGTGAGGAAGTCGGCTGCCGGATTGTTGAGCCATTCATCACGACCGCGGATCGCCATGCCGCCGTAGTGGTAGTCGAGGATCTTTAGTGGAGCATCTGCGATGCAGGTTTGCCGAGTGGTCAGGTCGATAACGTAACGATCAGTCAGATGCCAGGCCCGGACTGTGAGCAACTCGCTGAGGACCGGTGTCTTCGCACCAGCATCATCCAGCGCGACATGCTGCAGTTCGACTGTGAACTCCCCAAACACCTCACCTGCTGTTTGCGAAACGATCCGGACATGCTCGACATTGCCTGTCCGGCGATGCTGATTCCAGAAGTCGACCTTGCGTCCAGCGAACTCGGTGTTCACCCAGGCATGGAACACCCCATGCTGATGCGCGTGATCTGCCGGGAATTCGGAGGTCAGCAGCGTCTGTCCCGGCGTGAGCAACGGATGGATGTGTCCACTCCGCGTATAGAGCGGATCAATTCCCTCGGGCGGCACGCGCGGTTGAACGGCGTAGCGCAGCGCCGTTCGATAAGCGACACTGAGACTCAGGAACTCTTCCCGCTTGTTCATGCGAGCGCGTACCCAGCCCTGTTCACGGAAAGGGCGGTCGACCTTGGGTAGCGTCTGCAACGTTGCCGACCACGACTCGCCGCTGGCCAGTGTCTGCGGCAATAGAAATACAGCGCGACCAAGCGCTGCATCTTCCCATTGGACCGGGATGTTTCCTTGTGGCGTAACCAACTGCAGTAGATGCGCCGTGCGGTATGACTCCGGCACAACGACCTCGACCGGTTGCGGCCGCAAGGAACGCTCGGTCGCGAGTACGGTCACAGTCGTCTCTGACCATGCAGTTGTGATGGGGCAGGAGATGACCACCAGGCAGAAGCCGAAGACAGTGTTCCGCATGTTGCACCAGTTAGATTTGCTGAACGGTTCTTGCCGAGGTTGACGGGGGGCGAAGCGGAATGATCTTCGTTGACGCGTCCATAGCGCGTTGGATCGCGGAGCGATCCACGACTATTTTCGACCTGCGACTTTGACTCGAAAACCTTGCGACTTCAGGTACTGCTCCAGACGCTTCAGTTGATCCCCTTGAATCTCCAGTTCGCCGTCAGTCAGTGTGCCGCCAGCGCCGCAGTGGTTCTTCAGATCTGTCAGCAGCGGCTGCAGATCGACTCCCGCGTCACCCAATCCAGCGACCACCGTCACCAATTTTCCCTTCTTTCGCTTCTGAGTAAAGAGTTTCACTGCATGTCGCGACGGATCGAGCTTCGCTGGCTCAGGTGGAGGACAGACGCACTCCGATTCAAGCCGGTCACAGCGCTCGCAATGCGGCGGACGATCAAACGGAGTTCCTTCAAACAGTCGCATTGGTTCTCTTATCGGAATTCTCTTGGTGGCAATGTCCCCGGCTTCGCCGACCGGCATCGTGAATCGTAGAGACCGTAAGATGCGGCGGCGAGCCGCTGGACGCGTTGAGTTTCGTCTGAATCGCTTTGGCATTGCCGGCGGGATTGCAACAACTCTCAGGATAAGCATGTCGATCCGCCAACGCCGTGGACAAGTGACTCGTCAGTCCTGACGCGGGCCAATCCGGTCCAGCCAGGACGCGATGTCTTCCACCATTCGTTCCCTGGCGGGACCAAACTCAATCGTATGTGGCGAGTCGGAATACTCCACGACCTGTGATTTACACGACCAACGGGACACGATCTGTCGCGTGACCGGGTTGTTTATGATGCGGTCTTGTCCTGCGAGCAGCAGCAGTGTCGGCACCTGAACGGGTGCCGCGCGCAGCTCGCGGTCCAAGTCCTGATTCGCGAACAGGAACCGAGTGGTCACCTTGTGGAGGGCGAAGGCGTCATGCCGAATGAACTCCTGCCAGGCGGGATCGTCGGTGAAGAACGCAGGATCGGAAAGTGGCACATCGACACGGTGGTCCACGACTCCCATGCGGCGCGCCAGTGCCAATTGCAATCGCTGAAGCATCGTCGGCCCGACGCGCGGCGCAAGCCCCGGGGCAAGCAGGATCAATCCATCGAGCAGCTGCGGTCGATGTGCGGCAACCACGCTCGCTAAACGTCCGCCCCAGGAGATGCCGCCGAGAATCACCGGCCCTGCGCCTTGTCGCTGCCAGCGATGTGCTCGCATGGCATGCAGGCTGGCGACGACATCACTCATCCATCGCCGCCAGTGAGAGACATCGCCTCTCGACTCAGCCTGAGGCCCCGATCCGCGACGGTTTGGTAGCCAGACGGCAATGCCGCGTTCGGCCAGATCGCGTGCGGTCGCCTCGTACCAGCCCGCATGGCTCTGGATTCCATGCAGTAATACGAGCCATGCCTGTGGCGTCGATTCTGGTTCGAAGCATTTCAACTCGAGCCGATACCCATCAGACGCCGTGATCGACTCGTCGTGGACAAGGATCGACATACGCAGTTTCGACGCCGTGACATGGGAAGGCGAACCTGGAACGTGGATACAATTGCTCCAAGGCCCAAGGCCGCAGTCACTTCACTTTACGAATTGACCGAAGCGTTCTCCGGAGCATCTTCCCAGATCATCAACCGTTCTTCATCGAGCTTCAGGGCGACCATGCCCTTTACTTCGTCGCCGAACTCTGCTCCCCAGCTGGTCAGTTCCTGTACCTGCTCGGTCCCGGCCTTGATCGCGCCGTCATCGGAGATCGCCCGCCACCATTCGAGGTGCGGCCAATCGCGTCGAACCGCCTTGAGTGCCGTCTGCATCGCCCGTCCATTGGCTCCGGCGCTAAAGCCAGCCCGGGCCGCAACCACAGAATAAGTGGCGACCTTGTCTGCCCGTTTGAGTTCCCACAATACTTCCGCCACCGCCGCTGCACGAGCTGACATCATCATCCTCCACAACTGAGGTCCGACTCACCGTCCCGCGCACGAAACTCTCCCGTGCAACAGGGACCACAGGGGTACTGACGCACCCCGCACTTTGAGCACTACTGACCTGTTCAACCTAATCAAACGACGCGGGAATCACAAGGGGCTGACCATCAAGTCGACGTAAGTCCCTAAATAACCGGGGATTCATTCGTCACAACAGGCCCCAGCCCAGTCTCCCTGGCCACGAATAGCGGTTTGACCGCAGCAGCTGCAGAGCCTCACTCTGGTAACAGCCCCACCAGCAGATCGCCCGACGCCTGCACGATCTCCGCGGGGATCTCATGCTGTCCGGAAAATGGCCGCCACTGATGGACAATGCCATGTTCCTGGGCCAGATCGCGCAGGACCTCGGCAACAGAGAAGGGGAGGATCGCATCGGACCGCCCATGGCTTTGCAGCATTGGCATCCCCGCTCGCCGCGAGGCAAGTTGTCGCCATTCGGCCTCATTGATCAAAGTGCCTGACCAGGCGATCAGCGCGGCCGGATTCGCTGGGAGACGGAAACACAGGTCGGTCGAGAGAATTGCCCCCTGCGAAAAACCGCCCAGGACCACCCGATCCCATTCCAGATCATGTCGTTCCCGTAACAGTCCGACCGTCCGGCCCAAACTGTCGCGGGCTTCCGTCAGTCCATCCGGAACGGTCGAACGCAGGTTCCGCGATTGCCCGCTTTCGATCGTTCGCTGCAACTCCTCCATGTCGATCATCCACCAGGCACGACCTCCCGGAATCCCCCGGTCCGACAGATCCAGTGGGGCAGCTGGAAACACAAATTCCACTCGGTCCAACAGTTGAGGATGCATTTGGAGCAGATGCGCACCAATGGAAACGAGGTCATCGCCCGGAGCGCCGAACCCATGACTGATGACCACCAGTAGTTCTGGGGGCTGTTCACTCGTGATTGTCAGACAATCCAGATCCCCAATGCGCCGTTGGTCCAAACCAGCCATTCGAACGTCCCGTTTTCCGGTCGTGTACTGTTTCGTTCATTCATCGTGACGACACAAACCTCGGCACTGGCCTTCCGAGGACGTGGCGTGGAATAAATAATAGGGCCGGCAGGATTCGAACCCGCGACCAAGCGATTATGAGTCGCCTGCTCTAACCGACTGAGCTACGGCCCCTCACTGATTGTTCGCATGCGAACAATCGGCGAAACGTACAGAACGTATCGATATGAGTCAATTGGACACTGTCACCGATCTCCCAAAGTGTAGCAAAACGGGGCGATCCACAAACCGTCTCGTGACTACTCTGCCGGAATCCTCACAGCTAAACTCTTGCCAAACCCCATCAATCTCGAACACGCGAGGATTCTGATGCGCTCTGCTGTCTGGTCAGTCCTGTTGTTGCTCTGCCTGTTGCCTGTGCTGGCGCAGGGGGCGAACGAGTACCCTCTCACTGAGGATTCCAAGCCACAGGCGGGCGTTCCCCAGGGCGAAGTGAAAGGTCCGTTCACCTGGCACAGCAAGATCTACCCAGGGACTGTTCGCGAGTATCACCTGTACATCCCCGCACAGTACGACGCTGCCAAGCCGCACTGCGTGTTCGTGCTGCAGGATGGCATCGGGCGAGCCAAAGGCTGGCATATCCCGACCGTGCTCGACAACCTGATCCACAAAGGGGAAGTCCCGCCGCAGATTGGGATCTTCGTCAACCATGGACAGGTGCCCGCTGGCAACGAGGTTGCTCAGCCCCGATTCAATCGCAGTTACGAGTACGACGCCCTCGGCGATCGTTACGCCCAGTTCCTGCTCGAAGAGATCCTGCCTGAGGTCGCCAAGGACTACAACCTCAGTACCGATCCCAACGACCGCGCCATCGGCGGGGCCAGTTCCGGAGCAATCTGTGCCTTCAACGTTGCCTGGGAACGCCCGAACGAGTTCCGCCGCGTCTACAGCACCATCGGCACCTACGTCGGACTACGTGGAGCCGATGTCTTCCCGATCCTCATCCGTAAGTACGAGAACAAGCCGATCCGGGTGTTCCTGCAAGATGGCTCGAACGATCTCAATATCTACGCTGGCGACTGGTTCCTCGCGAACCAAAGCATGCTCTCGGCTCTGCAATACTCCGGCTACGATGTCGCTCACGCCTGGGGTGATGGGGGCCACGATGGCAAACAGTCAGCCGCCATCACGCCCGACGCACTGCGGTTCCTGTGGAAAGATTATCCCGCTCCGATCACGCCCGGACATCCGCCGAAGCGGCGCGTCGATCTACTGATCCCTGGCGAAAGCTGGCAGCTCGTCGCCGAAGGGTTCAAGTTCACCGAAGGCCCGGCCGTGAATGCCCAAGGCGACCTCTACTTCACCGATATTCCCAACGGCCGCATCCACAAACTCGAAGCCGATGGCAGCGTCTCCGTGTTCGCCGAAGACAGCCCTGGTGTGAACGGCTTGCAGTTCGGTCCCGATGGCAAGCTGTACGCCTGTCA
>JAGQQB010000246.1 GCA_020426425.1 Planctomycetaceae bacterium
ACAGAATGCAGGCTGCATGGTTTACGGCGATGACGGGGGAAGAGACGTCGACCGGGTTCGACTTGGGTGGAGTTGTCTTGCGGAGCAACTGGAGTTGCGGATCGGTCACGCAACCGCTGTCGTTGACCAGTTCCATCTGACGACCAAGGTCGTGAACATCGCTGGTGGTTTCGCCGCCCATTTCGGCGAGCAGCAAGCGCGTGAGCATCCGTCGATGTTGTTGGACCAGCGGAGACGCGGTTTGGACCTGCATTCCGTTCTGACAGGCGCGGACACAACTGGCGGTAAGAGTTCGTTCGCCCGCGTCCACCACGCACATCCGACATACTCCGACCGGATTCAGTCGCTCCTGATGGCACAGGACCGGAATGTCGATTCCCGCCGCCTTAGCCGCTTGCCACAGAGTCGTGCCAGCGGGAACGGTGACCGTCTGGTCGTCGATGGTCAGGGTGACGGACATAGTATTCGTGATCAGTGAGGGTCGGATGTGGTGTCGGTTCGACGCCACACGGGGGCTTCGTCATCGGCGGGCAGCCCCGCGAGCAACTCATGTGGGCGGAATCGATTCTTGTACGCCATCGACGGACAGTCTTCGATCCAGTACCCAAAGTAGACATAGTCGCGACCGGTCTGCCGCGCGAACTCGATCTCCGCCAGGGCCGCGTAGGTGCCGGGGCTGAGGGGCGACCATTCCGGGGCGTAGTAGACGTAAGCACTCGACAACGAATGGGGCATCACATCAACCAGCCCCACACCTACAAGTTCATCGCCATCAAAGTACAGGAACTCTCGCAGACTGGGGAAGTCGCCAAACAGAAAGCTCTCAGCATATTCTGCCGCGTTGAGATGGCTGACCGACCAGCCCCGCGACTCGGTTCGCTCAGCATGCCAGCGGTTATACAACTGCACGTGATCGGGGGTGACCGTCGGCGTCTGGACTCGCCAGGAGATTCGCTGATTCCGCTGCAGGACTTTTCGCTGGCTGCGACTGGGCGTGAACTCCGCTACGGGCACCCTCAGACTGACACATTGCTGGCAGTTGGGACAGTTGGGGCGGAAGATCTGCATCCCGAACCGCCGCCAACCCCGCATGAGAAACTGCTCCAGCTGGTCCGGAGCGAGTTCCGGGTAGAAGCGGTACATCAACGATGATTGCTCCTTGGGGAGGTAGGAGCAGTCGCGGAGTCCTGTGGAGAATCTGAGCGATTCGACCGGCAGCGGAACTGTGGCGGCAAGTGGCGCGGAACGAGGCTGTGCCGGGGAGTCTGTCATGACGTCCATACTCTCGCACATCATCCCCGAATCGCAAGCCCGGTCACTGCGGCTGCTGTCTGACGGGCGGAAGGCGGTGGGTGAGTTCCACCGACTCGGGCATTTGCAGACGCTCCAGTTCGTCCAGTGATACCTTCATGACTTCCATCGTCTGCTTCGCTCCGGAGAAGGCGAACAGCAGGCAGGCAGAGAGACTGGTTCGTAAGCTCACTGCGACATTCATGACGATTCTCAGATTGCGACCGGTTGCCGGTGGTAGTCATCCTCCGGGGAAACGGTCTTCAATTGCGATCGATTGTCAGTAACGCACTGTCGATGAGTGTAAGTGCGGAATGAAATTGTTCGTCCACGAAGTAGAGCGCCCAAACCTCGTTGCCATTCTCGTCATCATCTTCTTGCTTCGGATAGCCCACCAGGTCCAGCAATTGAAATGCTCTCGGAGCGGCGTTGTCGATCTCAACCGAATACACGAGCGAGGGCTGGTGATCGTTCGGCTGATCGATTTCGATGAGCAGGCGGTAGGGCATCGGATTGTCCGGGGCGGCCGGTAGAATGTAGTCAGCCGGGTCGAACGAGCTATTCCGTGTTGCACCGGATGTCCCATCCGTTGCCAGCTGCTGAATCGGATCCTTCCCGGACGCCTTCGCTTTGAGTTTCGCTTCTTCCCAGCCACGGACTTTGAAATCCCAATACGGCAGTGCGGCTCGACCGACGCTCAAGTCTCGTGGTTCGTGCAGCGTCTGGATGTGGTAGAAGGACGCATTCTCAAGCCAGATGGCAACATGTGGCGGGGCTTCCACCTCGAATCCTTGTCCGGTGCGAATCGTCAGTGTCATTCGATAGTGAGGTGATGGGTGGTACTGATAGACCAGTCCATCGTCCTGCATTTCAAACTGGTCGATTGCCGGGCCCAGGTTCTGGCTCAACGCCAGCAAGCTGCGTACCGGATCTGGTTGCCAGAAAAAGACCGTCGTCATTCCCCCCATCAGCAGGAGTGTGACCCACAGCATCTTCGTTTTCAGGTATCGCGATAAATGGTTGAAATTGTTGGCCACATGCAACGCGATGAGCCCTACGAAGACGAATCCCATCAGGGCATGGAGACCCACGACTGCGATCGAGAATGGTTGCACAAAGGCCAGGATGCCGGTCACGGCGAGAACAACAAAGCTCATTGCCGACAGTAGCGAGACGAAGCTGCGTTTGTTTGTCTTCATGGGCACATCGGGCAGGGGAACAGAAGGCAAAGCGAATTCTTCGATGGCACTCAACGGACTCGAATTCCTTTACCCCAGCCCCTTGCTCGCTCAACTACCCCATACCTGGAACGATCTGACCATGTTCGCGGAGCAGCGCATGAATCTCCGACAGCGGAACTTCCAGCGGTGTGGATCCGGATCGGGCCGCCAATGTCGCCGCAACGCCGGCGGCCTGCCCCATGCCCATGCACGACGCCTGAACTCGCAGGCCTGAATTCGCCAGACGATCACTGCTGACACACCGGCCCGCCACGATGATGTTGCGGCTCCCTTTCGGGATCAGTGCTCGCAGCGGAATTGTTGGGACCTTGCCCGGTTGGAGCGGTTTCGGTCGCACACCTGTCTTTGTGTGCAGATCGACTGGGTAGAATGCATAGCTGATCGCATCGTCGAATACGCGCCCCGATGTGTAGTCGTTCACCGTAACCAGCGTCTCGCCTTCAATGCGGTAGGTTTCACGAAACCCTGTTTCTGGCTGCAGATGCATCAGCCGTTTGCCTTCCCTGCGAACCTTCGCGAGGATCGATTTTCGTCCGGTCAGATTGGCTTCGGTGGCAGTGCGAGAATTCGTTGAATCGGCGCCATGCACGTAGAGCCGATGAATCTGATTTCTCCCCGGTTGATGTTCTTGCCCCAGCATGAACAGGAACGATCCCGGCTGCCGCTCCTCTTCTCGCAAACGCGGCAGACCCAGCATCCCCACAACCTCCGCACCCCCGGTGCAGTCGATGATCTGTTTGCAGCGCACCCGTCGCCGTGTGCCAAACCCAACGCAATCAACCTGCCAGCCTTCGTCTGTTCTGGTGACGGCTTGAGGGAACTCGTAGTAGGCAATCTCCACCCCGGCCTGGGCGCACTTCTCTTCGGCGAGGATGGCATACAAGAACTGGTTGGTGTACACCTGATTCTGCCAGTGATGCTGCGGGACCTTAGCGAAGTTCGGCAGTTCGCCTTCGTCGAGTTCCACGCTCTCCTTGACCATTTCCCAGCCGATCCCGGCGATCACCTGTTTGCCCCACGCATCGAAGAGCCCCGGAAACGCCACACCGCCGGTCGTCGTTGTCCCACCAAGCTGACTGTTGCGTTCCACGATCAGCGTCTTCGCGCCGGCTCGACCGGCCTGAATGGCGGCGACATGACCGGCGGTTCCACCCCCCACCACAAGCACATCCACATCGTTGGTGATTTCCGGATCGGCAGAGTGCGGAACGGTCTGAGCCATTACATGCGAGGTCGAAGCAATCGTCAGTCCGGCGACTGAGCCAGCGAGGGATCGCTGCAAAAAATCCCGCCGACCTGTCTGTTCATTACGATTCATAGTGCCAAAGCAACGCAAGTAAACGCTGTCCGTTAAGTGGTGAGTGTCATTAAGCAGCACTTCAGCACTCGTCGTTTACGCGCCGTGATGCCTGATGCATCAAACCGGGCTGCCATGGAGCATGGGCTGCGAGTGATGAGGCCCAGATTGTATGGAGTGACCGGACCGGATTCCAGAAGTGGTCACGGTTCGAATGATCGCTGATTGCGCCGGGTGCCACTGCTGGCTTGTCCCAATCCTGTTCGGCACATTTGTTGTTCTGTGGTGACGATGGCTTTGGGGGAGAGTCTGTGGGAGGTCGAATCCGTTGTCGGGAGGGGGCGGGGAATGGAATTCAGCAGCTGGTGGGAAGCGGACTGCGCAGCGTCGATCGCTTCGACGCGCAAGGGCGGCCTGCGGCGAAGAATGTTTATTTTTGTCGCGCAGCGGTCCGTTCGCGGAGGTGTCGGAGTACATCCTCCTCGCTGGCCCAGCCGGACGCGTAGAGTGTCAGCAGTTTGTAGGTCCACTGATTCGGTCGAACGTCCTGCCCAGCGGCCAGTTGGACCAGCAGGCAGGCGATCAGCGCACAGTACATCTGGATTTCGATTCCATTCTCACTCTGGCTCATCAGGTGCCGGCATTGCAGCACGCACTTCAGCCAGCGGAAGAACAGTTCAATCATCCAGCGATACCGGTACAACAGCGCAATCGTCTCGGCCGGGATATCGCGCAGGTTGGTCACGACGACAATGTCTTTCGTCCCGGCGGATCGGCGACGTCCTCCTCGTTTGGGATGCTCTGGGCAGCGGATCACGATCCGCCGCTGGTCATGGTCCGGATGCTCGATCCGCTTGGACCGGGGAGAGCCCATGCGGCCCACGGCATCCTCCAGCACTCCGGCGGCCTGCGCGTCTTCAGAGAGCGTCTGCTCCGATTCCCTCGTGAAGTGATGATCTTCCCGGACGCGGCAGACGTAGCTGCTCCCCGCCGCCACAATGGCATTGAACAGGCTGAACTCCTCGTATCCGCGATCCGTGAGGTAGCAACGGTCTGGGGAGAGCATCGTCCGCAGCATCGGTTTCTCGCCGGCGGCTCCCTCTCCGCTGGCATCCGTCACGGCGGCGGCCACCGGCACGCCGCGGAGCACCTCGAAGTGGGTGTGCAGCTTCCAGCCCCGGTCGCTCCGCGTGGCAAAACAGGCTTGTGTGATCTGAGGCAACTTCTTCAACAGTGATCCATCAACCGCCGTCGGGATGTGAGCCAGCTCCTTCAGCCCGGGATCAACCGTGGGAACCTCAGGCAGGCGGCCCAGCAAATCCTGAATGATCTCGACCAGGCGATCAGCGTCGAAGACCCGCATCGCTTCGGAGAGCGATCCGAGCGAAGCGGCCCGGCAGCCGAGTTTTCGCTTCACCCCCTCGAGCGCGCTGGCCTGTTTCAGGTCGCGCAACGAAACGAGCGTCGGGTTGAAAAAGGAGAGCAGGATCAGACCACAAAGCTGGTCGTAATAAAGCTGACGATTCCCAGCCCGATCCCGCGCGGTGGCGTCGTTATGCAGCCGCGCCACGAGCGGCCGCATGGACTTGAGATACTTCAGTCCCTGCAGTGAAAGTTCGTCCTCGCCGATCCCTGGCACCATACCCTGTCCCTGTCATCGCGGCAGTCGATTCCCAATGACAGACCCCCTGGCGCAAATTCCGTGCCGAACAGGATTGGGACAAGCCAGCAGTGGCACTCGGCGATCTCTTGGGCAACAATCTCAATGTCGGACGAGACTCGCATGTCGGTTCAGTAGTCATGTGCCTGGACTTGGTCCAACAACATTCCGT
>JAGQQB010000247.1 GCA_020426425.1 Planctomycetaceae bacterium
AAACTACCTCGGTCTCGACTCGGAGAAGACGTTCAAGAACAGGGGAGTCTCTGCCTGTGCCGTGTGTGATGGAGCAATGCCGCGGTTCCGCAATCATCCGCTGGTGGTCGTTGGTGGCGGCGACAGTGCGATGGAAGAGGCGAACTATCTGACGAAGTTCGCCTCGAAGGTGTACATCGTGCATCGCCGCGACGAGTTTCGCGCCAGCAAGATCATGGCCCAACGCGCGATCGACAATCCCAAGATCGAGGTCAAATGGAACTCCACGATCGATGAGATCCTGGGGAACGACAACGATGGGGTGACCGGCGTACGCATTCGCAGCACCGTAGATACGGATCAGACCGAAGAACTCGCAGCGAGCGGCTACTTCGCCGCCATCGGACATACACCGAACACCGAGTTCCTGGGTGGTCAACTGGAGACAACCGACAAGGGCTACGTTGTATGGCCAGTCGCGCATCGCACGAATACGAGTGTCGCCGGAGTGTTTGCCGCCGGAGACGTTGCCGACGACCATTACCGACAGGCCATCACCGCCGCAGGCTCCGGCTGTAGCGCCGCTCTCGATGCCGAACGCTGGCTGGCGGCGGAAGGGATCGAGTAGGGTCAGCCATCAAAGTAGAAAGATGCGTTCGCCGTCACCCAGTCCTACTCATTCGGCATGGGCGGCATGAAGGTGCTGAAGACACGCAGCGGGTTCTTTTCCCGCGCGTCGCGGAACTCGCAGAAGAAGTTCCAGTCGCCGGTGCCGTTGTTGTCGACCCGGACGAGCAGTTCATTCCAACCCGCCCGCAGGTGGGCGGCGACGCGGTCCTGATCCGGTGAACTGCTGCGGTCAGTGAGATTCTGATGAATGAGTTCGCCGTTCATCCACACCGCAATCCCATCATCACTGCCTAGGCTGAGGACAACTTCGTGGTCGATGGGGGACTCGACCCAGCAGACACCAAAGGCCGAACCGGCCTCGCGATGGCTAAAGACCTTCGCCAGATCGATCTTGTCCTCGCCGGACTGATACGTGGCCCAGGTCACGTCATCCAACTTTCCCGCCAGCATCTGCGTTAGATCAAGAGGCCGGATCGCAGCGTCGGTGACTACGCCTTGCTCGGGAATGGCCAGTGGTCCCAGGAGTTGCCAATCGCGAATGAAGGAGTTGCCCGAGATCTGTCGCAACGCGAGCAGTGCCTGGCGGGTCTGCCGCATGTATTCACGGTGCGTTTCGGATTCGGCGTTCTGAGCGGCGGCACGACTGGTGAGTGTGTCGAGCCGACTTTGAATTCCGACCAGTTGATCTGCGGTCGCTTGCAGTCGCTCACGCGCTCTGGCCTCGGCGGAGGTCATCCCATCCAGCTGCCGAGTGAGCGATTGATACTCCTCAGTTGCCTCAATGGGAAACCAGTAAGGACTGGACCAGTAGACGATGCTGCCGGCAACGACCGCCCCGAACACAAACGCCATACAGGCGGCAATCATCCCGTCGGAACTCTGTTTGGCCGCCGCCGGAGACGATGAGGCGTCTGCGACGAGAGGACTCAGAGGAAGTTTGGCGTTTGGATCAGGTGTCTTCAGAATCGGTGGCCAGGGAACGCCGCATTCCGGACAGCCGGTCTCGGGGAGATCGTCGCCGATATAGACGAATTCACACTCGTTGCAGGTATGCGTGCGCATGCGGGGCGGGCGTTACAGGGGGGCAATGTCCTCCGAGCATAGACAAACCGTAGAGCCGATTCGAGATGAGAATGGCGCAATTTGGTCAGGTGTCGGCCCCACATGTGGACCGCGCGTCACGAGTCGCGACTGGCGTGCGAGGCGGCATGGGCGACCCAGCGCATCGACAAGAACTCGAGCAGCGTCGAGGGGCGACCTGCGAACCTTGTTGTTCACGCACGAACAATCCCGCAAGCAAGCTACATGGCAGCCGACTTGGTCGCCAGACGCAAGATGCCAAACATCTGGCGGACTTCCTTGGGGGTCAACAAGCCCCGAGCCCGTTCGGCAATTTGTGGCGAGACGCGGAAACGCCCGAGCAGATCGAACATGCACTCATCCGCATACGGGGTCAGCCCATACCGGCTCTTGAGTTCGTCGGCTTCGTGCGGCGGGATGTCCTGGAACTGGCTCAGCAGCAGGAAGTGTCCTTCGTGGGCACAACTCAAATGCAGTTTCTGCAGACGGTCAGCCAAGGCGGCATTCACTTCAGCAAAACAGGGAGAGGGGCCTTCCTGGAGCAGGCGCCGCGCAGATTGGGGATCGGTCCGAACAACTTGCGCCGCAGTCTCACAGGCGGCGTACAAGATACTTTCATCAACCAGGTTCGCCTGATGGACCTCGCACGCCATGTGTCGTGACCAGGTCAGCAGCATTTCGTCCAGTTGGACCGGTGGAACGACATTGCGCAGAAACGGCACCTGGGTCAGATAACCGAACGACCGTTCGGCGACACCGAGCTGATCGGCCAACGCGATCCTCTCCAGGGTGTCCATGAAAGCCAGACGAAAGGCGATGTACAAGGTTTCGCCGGGCGGAACAGTGGTGTCTGCGATGGTGAGCATGTTCAACAACATGGCAAACGATGTACCTCGCCACAACAGCCGTTTTTTGAATCTGTCGAAAATCTTCTAATTCACACCGGGGGAACGACTTGCAGATTTCCCAGCCGCGCTGCTCCGCGCGTTGGGCAGAACGCGTGCGTTGCCCCAGGTCAACAGGCGATTTCCGGCGATGTTGCCAAAAAGCAACGTCACGGGTGAGAAACATCGTTCGGTTGGCCGGCACGGACTGCCGTCAGGCAGAAGTCATCTACAGCAGATTGAGCTTCTTGGGACGGGTTTTCGGGGGACGGCAGCAGTTGTCACACAGACCGAAGACTTCCAGACGATGCCCTTCCATCCGAAACCCATGGTCCCGGGCCACGCCGGTCAACACCTCCGCAATCTTCTCCTGATGGAACTCGATTAACGTACCGCATTTCTTGCAGATCAAATGATCGTGTTGCGGATAGCCGTAGTCGTGTTCGAACACATCCCGTGCATCCTGACGCGCGACCTTGCGGATGAGTCCAGCCTCTTCCAGGTGCTTGAGTGTACGATAGATGGTCGAACGGCTGACACGCTGCTCCGCGAGCTGTTGGATCAACTGCTCCGCTTCGAAGTGCTCGTGTGACGAAAAGACGTGCTCGACAATCGTCGCGCGCTCGCGCGTCATCCGCAGATTCTTCGTCTGCAGGAATTCGCGGAACTTCTCCTCTGGAGTGACAGAAACTTCAACTTCACCCAAACTCACAATGCATCCTCGTACTCTAGGTGCGAATCACCGCCCCGCAGGCGCCAATCGCCGCTGCGACTCCTTCCAATACGCCGAACTCCAATCGTCGGTCGCATCGGCTCCATCATAGTCCGACACATGGCGGTGTTCCAAGAGCTGCACCTGCGGAGGTCTCTCTAGCTCAAGTCACCGGCCAACTGATCGTCACCCACATGTAACCGCAGAGAGGTTCCGAGCCAGATGTTCCTGGCATTGGATCGTGTTGAATCCCGGCCAATTCGACTTTCGGTCTGTACTGTTTCGTTAGCGAATCGTCGATCACCGGCATCACACACGGCCCGACATGACCAACCCGGGATCTGCTTCACAGCGAGAAACAGCAACCACGCGGCCACCCCGCCGAGCGTCTGCAGATTGCCGAGACGCTATCGAGCTGCCCGAAAATTCGCGAGCAGTGTAAGCGCCGGTGAGCAAACGTGGCGCTGAATCGGACTATTTCTCGTACAACAGCTGGCTCTGTTCGTCATCGCCAAATCCTCGTTTGTGCGGGAATGCCAATTTGCGGAAAAGGCCGTCCCGCCGGTGCGGTGGCCATACCCGCAATTCACGCTGGAACTGGCAGTTGCGGAGCACACCACAAACCAGGGGCAGCGTCCTGTCCCGTCCGCTTGAAGATTCATGCTGCCGGCAATTTCCACCAGGCACGCTGTCACCATCACGCAATCGTTCAATCGCGTCACCGGCATCTCGATTTCTCAACAAGTCATTTGGCAGATGAGCTCAGCGCGGCCGTGGCAGGTTGGCTCCGGAGTCCTTCAGCCAGGTTGCGAGGCGTTGACGCATGGTGGCTGCGAGTTCCGGTTTTGTGTCTGCCAAGTTTGCTGTCTCGCTGATGTCCCGCTTGAGGTCGTAGAGTTCCACCGAGTCGTCATCGAAGAAGCGGATCAATTTATGATCTCCCAGCCGGATCGCACTGCCGAGGCGGTTCGCGCCGTGGAAAGCGAAGTTCGGGTAATGCCAGAATAGCGCGTCGCGGTGAGGGCGGCCGGTTCCCTGCAACAGTGGCAAGAGCGTTTCGCCATCGGCCGGAACTCCAGGCGTCGGCGACAGGCCGGCGATTTCCAGAAGGGTGGGAAAGAAATCGGTGAGGATCACAGGTTCGGCGGAGACGGTGTCCGGTTTCACCTTGCCGGGCCAGCGAACGATGAGCGGAACTCTGATGCCCCCCTCGTAGAGGTGGCCTTTGTCAGCTCGCAGCGGCCGACAATCGCCGACTCCGCCAAACGCGCCGTTGTCAGACGTGAAGACCACGAAGGTCTCGTCGGCGATTCCGAGTTCATCCAGCGACCCGAGCACCCGCCCGACCGCGTGATCCATCTCCTCGATCATCGCGGCGTAACGGGAGTCGTGATAACCGACCAGCGGACGGTCCTTGTATTTCGCAGCCAACTCGGTCGGCGGTTCCATCGGCCAGTGGACGGTGTAGGTGAAGAGCGCAGTGAAGAACGGCCGGCGCTGGCGGTGTTGCTCGCGCATGAAAGTGATCGCCTCGTCCGCGAGTCGCTCGGTCAGGTATTCCCCGGGCTTGCGGTCGGGCAGAAAGTCGATCTTGTAGGGATCGAAGTAAGTCGGCGGCCCACCGAATGCGCAGCCACCGAGGTTCAGGTCGAACCCTTGCGCCGTCGGGGCGAACTGCTGCGCGTTGCCCACGTAGAGGTGCCACTTCCCGATAAACGCGGTGGCGTAGCCGGCGTCGTTACGCAACCGTTCGGCGATCGTTATCTGTTCAAGCGGCAGGTGGTCGCTCACGAGCGCCGGCAGAAGCTTCGACTCTTTAGGTGTGAAGCGTGCCTGTTCCGGCAGGTGGTTGGTGATGTGGAGGCGAGCCGGCGAGTGGCCGGTCATGATCGCAGCGCGGGTCGGCGAGCACACCGGCGCCGCAGCATAGGCGTCGGTGAATCGCATCCCTTGGCCTGCGAGACGGTCGACATTCGGGGTTTCGAGATGCGAATTGCCCTGGCAGCGCAGATCCATCCAGCCGAGGTCGTCCACAAGGATAAACAGAATGTTCGGCTTGTCGGCCGCCGCAGCGGGCGCGTCATACGCAGCGACGATGGCTGCCAGCAGGCCGCAAAGGTGGGCGATGCGGGAGACGATCGTGGATCTTATCATCAGTTGAATCTTACCTCACCAAAGCTGGCTTTTGCAGGTTGGTGCATCCCGCACTACAGCTACGGGATCATCAGCTACGGGGTCAAGCCGGCCATGGCTGACGCAAAGGCATCGCCGAGGCGCACGAAGAACTTGCCGCTACCCAGGTAGTGATAAGGACGATCGCTCCCCACGAGATTCCACTCGTAGTAGTTCTTCTG
>JAGQQB010000248.1 GCA_020426425.1 Planctomycetaceae bacterium
CGCGTGAGAACATGCCGAACTTGGTCTGCAGCCCGAGAATGTGCCGCAGATCAACCCGCAGCAACTCCCGATCTTTGAAGGCATTGAGTTCCGTCCGCTGCTGTTTCGGTGTGCGTGCTGCCAGCAGTTCCTCAAGTTCCCGCTTCAGCTCCTCACGATCGCGTGGCTGCTGCAAGCGATCAATGCCGGTCAGAACTGGGAACAGATTCTCGTGTTGGCGTTTCAGGAAGTCCTGCCACAGAAACTCGCTGCCCCCCAATAGCCGGGTCAACGTCCGTAGCACCTGCGAATCGCTCAGTTGTGCAAGATCGCTCGACCAGTCTTCACGTTTCAGCAGACTCTCGAGCAGTTCGCGAAACTGGACTAGGGCTGACTCGGGATTGGGCGCTTGCGGCAGCAAATGGATGAAGTGCTGAATCAGCGCGACTGTGGCGCGAATCTGGCGCAGGCGGTCGGAATCGACCAGCGGCTGCCCCTGCGCATCCACCACATGCAACACATCGACCACCCGCTCGCCGATCGTACGAATCTGCATCTGCGTGACCTGCAGGCCAGCCATGGTGAGCGCGTTTGTCAGTTCGTAAAGAAACCCGGGAGTATCAACGCCGCCGATCCGGACGATTGTTTCCGTCGCCCCTGCGGGGGTTGCAATGTCAATCTCGACGGGCATCAACGCCACTTCGGCTTCCACGGTCCGGACATGCGCCGCCACGCGGGCGATCAACTTCGCCTGCACATCCTGTGTCTCCAAACGTGGCTGCAACAGTGACGTCAGCTCCGCCTCAAAGCGGTCCCAGTCGAGCGGCGTAGATCGTGTTGCTGTCGGATGTCGCACGACAAAGCGATTCACGTACTTGCGTTCTGAGGACCGCTCAAGTGTTGTCTCGTCCTCAGCGTGTGGGACATCGCAGCCGGTGAACACCGTACCCGCCTGAATGTCGAGTCCATATGCGAACAACAATCCACACGTGACGGAGAGTTCTCCGGGTCGGTCGAAGCCAACAAGCGTCACTTCAAACTCGCAATCCTCCAACGAGCGAACATCGAGCATCACAACGCGATCTGGCCGTAACTGGCCGAGCAATCGCAACTGCAGTGCTTCCTGCTCCGGGGAATAGATCTCGTGATACGCCTCCGCCGCTGTCCCAAAATGATCCTCGGCCAACGGTCGTTCCTCTGCCGCAGGCGCCGATGCCGGCGGGGCCACATGCGCCAGAAAGATCTTCCGCACTTCGCTCAGATGCTGGCGGACATGTTGCTGGAACGTCACGCCATCCGGGAAGTCGAGGCGTCGTGCCAGATAGTCCAGCGCACGCGGTGCCGAAGGGACCGCATGCTCCTGACGGTTGTGCATCAACTGCAGCGCGTGCTCAACCGTTCGCAGAAACGTGTACGAGACACTCAGGCGGCGGAACTCACCGGGCAACAGAATCTCGGCGTCTGTGAGACGGGCGAGCGATTCGAGTGTGCCGCGACTGCAGATTTCGGGGCGCCGCTGCCCATGTTCCAGTTGCAGGGCTTGCGTCAGAAACTCGATATCACGAATGCCACCCGGTCCTCCTTTGACATCCCGGCCGAGCGTTCCCTGCCGCGTCAGTTCCGCTTCAATCTTGGATTTCATCTCCCAGACATCGGCCCGAATGATGTCGCCCTCGCCGACAAACTGCGCCGCGCGCAATTGACCAAGTGTGGCAGTTCCGAGCTCAAGATTCCCCGCAATCGGTCGCGCCTTGAGCAGCGCTTGCCGCTCCCAGGGGCGGGCGTGCCGCGTCAGATAGTCGGCATAGGAAGACGCCGTCGTGACCAATGGTCCTGAGCGCCCCCAGGGACGCAGGCGCATGTCGACCCGATACATCGCCCCAGCTGGAGTCAACTCCGTCAAGCCGCGGACGAGACGTTGTGCCAGTTTCCAATACCGTTGCGACTGATCACCTGCCACGAAAACGAGATCAATGTCTGAACTGTAATTGAGTTCCTCGCCACCCAGCTTGCCAAACGCCAGGACCACAAAATCATCCAGTGCAACCGCTTCCGCCTCCGCAAGCGATTCCAGGACAAGCTGCACGAGCGCATCGGCCAGCAACGACAGCTGTCTGGTGACAGTCTTGAGATCGAGCAGGCCGAGCGAATCGCAGGCGGCGATGCGCAACAGTTCCCATTGCTGATACCGTCGCAATGGATGCAGTGATGCCCCCGCCGATTCGGCATCAGCCACCTCACAAGCGGCCCGCCCCTGAGCCAAGAACTCCTCGCGGCTCTTGAAGTCCGACAGCCGCCGATGACACGTAAGCTCCTCCAGGTAGCCGGGGTTCTGTAGCAGAATCTCTGTCAGAAACAGACTTGCCAGGAACAGCTTCATCAGAATTTCGACCGCGCGCGGCTCATCGCGCAGCAGGACAAACAGTTGCTCTCGATCAGGATGCGACTCCACGAATCGCTGGAGGTTGATCAGAGTCGCGGGAGGATCGGCGGTTTGCCGCAGATAGTGGAACAGCGTCGGCAAGACCTCGACGAACAGATCCCGCTGTCGCGTTGAGACACAACACTCCCGCAATCGCCTCACCGCCAGCAATGGATCCGCAAATCCAAGCTCGGTCAATTCAGCGAGAACCGCGTCCGAAGGATGATCAATGTTCAACACAGCATTGTTGTAGGCTGTGGGCGCTCGACTGTCAGCCGTTGATGGTTGGTCGTTGGCGGTTGAGGTGCGTTGAGTGAACGGTAGTCATGTCCTGCGACTCGAAGGTGCTGTCCTCAAATGGATGCCGACGAGCCCTGGCAGCATCAGGTACGACCACCATCTGTCAGATGTATCGCAGTCGGCGTTTCCCTCGTGTCTGCGGCACTTGCACCCCGTCGCCCGGCAACGCCTTAACGTGGATCGCAGCACCGCCCAACGTCCAACATTCAACATCGTTCAACACCAGCGGACGATTCTACCACCTGTGCCGGTCCTGCGGGATCGACCGAAAAGCCTGCCCCGGCACACGTTCCGGTGCCGATCTGCTCTCATTGGACCAGCGATTGGATCTAATGCATCAAATCTCCCCTTTGCGACACTGTCGCAGACGTAGAATACAGAGGGACCAGTGACGGTTCACTCGCACCTCAGGAGGACGTACTTCGACTGATTCTTGAATCAGGAGGCAGCCATGCGTGGGAAACAAACTCTGTTGCGAATTCGACAGAACCTCATCCGACAACGGGACGCGTTGCGTAAGAAGTTGGCCGAACAGTCCGACTGGATCGACCCTGAAGCGGCCCATGGGGATCTTGGCGACGCCGCTTTGCTCGACTACGAACAGGAAATGCATTCGCAGCTGGCGGCACTGGAGAGCCGGGAACTCGATCGACTCGAACGGGCGATCCATGCGATTGAAACTGGTCGCTACGGAACCTGTGAACACTGCCAACAGAAGATTCCACTAGCGCGTCTGCGTGCGATTCCCGATGCAACCACCTGCATTCGATGTCAGCAGAAATCCGAGCTCTCGCGAACATATGGGCACGAGGAACTCCACTGGGAAGCGGCGTGGGACTATCAGGCCCGCGAGCACGATCAGGAGTTGACCGTACAGGACGTTTCCATGGAAGATTAGGTATCCGTTGTCAGTTCTCGCAGACCAGTTCTCAGGCAGCACGACTTCACTGCCGGCTGAGAATTGCGGCCTGAAAGCGGATGATGCGTTGGACATCACGGGCAGTCGTCATCGGGTCGAATCGAAAACGGCAGGTTCAGGGAGGAATCATGCGAAGCCAACTCACTCTCCGTCTCACGGTCCTTGTGCCAGTGCTGCTTGTCAGTGCGTCGATCCCAGCACAACTCCCGCTGACCAATAGCGCCCGTGCGCTGACGGCATCGTCACAGATTGGTGCCAGTTCGCTCGCGGATGCAGGACGAGAGGTCGCATCCATCGCCGCCATGTCGATGCGGTCGGTCGTGCATATCGAGAGCATTCACGAGGGACGCCGCGGAGATGTGGAAGAGACCGGTTCCGGCGTACTCGTGACATCGCCGCGTTTCCAGCAACCCTTTGTGGTGACCAACCGGCATGTGGTGGCCGATGCCCCACTGGGAAGCATCATGATTCGGCTGTCCGATGGACGTGTGATTACCCCGCGAGCAAAGCTGGAAGACCCAGAAAGTGATCTCGCCGTACTGCAGATCACCGACCCGGGCATCCCGGCCGCACAATTTGCCGATAGCGACAACCTCGACATTGGGCACTTCGTGTTGGCTATGGGGAGTCCGTTCGGATTGAGCGAGTCGATCACGTTGGGCATCATCAGCGCGAAGGGACGCCGGTCGCTCGAACTGCCTGGTCGTCGTCGGGTGATCAACCAGGACTTCCTGCAGACGGATGCCGCCATCAATCCCGGCAACAGCGGCGGTCCGCTGATCGACATGCAAGGCCGCGTTGTTGGCATCAACACGGCCATTGCCTCGCAGGGAGGTGGCAACGAGGGGATTGGTTTCAGCATCCCGAGCAACCTCGTGCGGTTCATCGTGGAGCAACTCCTGGACAGTGGCCGCGTGCGCCGTGGTTACCTGGGCGTGGAGCTTGATGAACAGTTCGATCACGAGACCGCCCGCCGCTACGGCCTGAGCCGACGAATGGGGGCCAGGGTGACCCGAATTCTCGACGGCACACCAGCCGCACACGCCGGGATTCGCGTGGATGACGTCGTGCTCAATTTCGATGGATCTGACATTGAAGACGAAACCGACCTGATCAATCGAGTCAGCCTGACGCCGATCAACAAGACTGTTCGTCTGATTGTGCTGCGAGCCGGGCAGCGGGTGACGTTGAACATCACCCTGACCGAACGGCGTGGAACTCAGAGTGCGATCCCGGCACCGCAAGTTCCTGGTAACGAGCGCTACGAAAACGTTGCGTTGCAAGTGCTCACGTTGGAAGACGGCCTCGCGGTGCAGGCTGGCTTCGCCAAGGGGCAACGCGGACTGTTGGTCACGCAGGTTCCGAAAGGCGAAATGTCACTGAAGCTATATGACGTGATCACCGAAGTCGGCCGCCAGCCGGTGAATTCCGCCACACAATTTGACGACCTCGTCGCTCAGCATGCAGGGGGACCGCTTCTGCTGCGTGTGACCCGGATCGTCGGTGAACAGACGACGGACCACCTGGTGTTGTGGCCGGTGCCCTCGGCTGAGTGAAGCTGCCCACATCCAACTCCTGCAGCGAACCACGTGTGACCAATTACAGCCGTTTTGGATTCACGGGGGCGGTCGGTGCGGCACCGGCAGCGTGCTCACGGAACAACTGGCTGAGTCGTTTCACGACAGTCTGCAGCTCCGGCTCGTTCGCCAGATTGGTCACTTCCTGGGGATCGTTGACCACATCGTACAATTCCCTCCCCTGCTCTCCCCCGCCCCATTCGATGTAGCGGTAACGCGCAGTGCTGATCACCCGACCCATGATGTGCTCTGGCTCACCGGGGCGCAAGATTTGCGTGAACGCGGGACGTTCCCATTCGAGATGTGGATCGTCGAGCAGTGGTCGCAAGCTCACGCCGGGCAAATCCCGCGGCGGCTTCAGTCCTGCGAGATCGGCCACCGTCGGATACAGATCGATGAACTCCACGATCCGTTCAGATGGGACACTGCGACTGC
>JAGQQB010000024.1 GCA_020426425.1 Planctomycetaceae bacterium
CATCCCCATCGCGCTGCGATCAAGAACCAGCCGCTGTTGGTCGATCGCGCTGAGTAACTGCTGCCGGTCCGTCAGTCGTTGGGCGGTCAGCGCATCCTGCAAACGCAGCGCGGGGACTTCCCAGTTCGGTTGGCTCGGGTCCCCTTCGATGAGCAGTGGATCGTACGCATGCCCGAGCCAGCCGCCGCGTTGCCCTGGCGCTTGACCGCCCGGCGCCGCAGGATGCAGCGCCTGCCACGGCATTGTGACGAAACCGGGCAACCCTTGTGGCACAGTGTGCAGCTTCGCCAGCAACGATCCCAGATGCGGCGAGTCGCGTTCGCTGGGCGGCTCGGCGTCACTCCGAGGAACCGGTGCGAGTTGTCCCGTGAGTGCGGTGTGCGCGCTACTCAAATGCGCAGGATCGGTGTGGTTGAGCGAGCGAATGAGCGCGACCTGATCGAGCCGCGCGGCCAACTGCGGCAGCAACTCACTGATCTGCACATCGGGGGTTGTTGTGGCGATTGGCTGGAACGGTCCGCGAATGGACTCCGGCCCTTCCGGCTTGGGGTCGAGAGTGTCGATGTGACTCGGCCCACCCCACAGGAAGATGAAGATGCACCGCTTCGCCCGGCCAAACCCATCAGCAGATGGTGCCCCCAGAACCGACGCACGCAGTAGATCGGCCGCACTCAATCCCAACAGTGAACTCGCCCCCACCTGCACAACCTCACGCCGGGTCATACGACGCGGTCGGCGATGGTCGCTGGCGGAAGGGTGGTACCGCATGGTTGATGGGGCGGGTGGTTGGCGTTGGGCGGGTTTTGAAGGTTAAGCCGCAATTGATGCATCGTCAATTCGGGTTTCGTGGCGGCCTCTCGTTGGTTGCGGTGATACCCTTGATCAGGATCCAACGAACGATTCGCCCGGAATTCGAAAACAATGCTCAAACTTGTCCAAGTATCCCCAACTTCTTGACATGAAAGCAATTGTTGATATGTTCACGGGTGCTGGCGTTGCCCAAACTGGCGGCGGCGGCCCTTCCTGGTCATGATGACCGATGTTCCCACCAGTCTTCTTCCTCAGAAGCGAGGGTCAGTGATGAACCTGCGTTTTCCTGTTTGTGTGCTCTCGTGCCTGCTACCGGCACTTTTGATTGCGGCAGATCATGGCCCACTCCAAAAGCTGGAAGTCGGTCCCGCGAACGCCGAAGGCGTCATCGTCATTCGCAGTCGTGACGCCCGAGTGCAGTTGTTGACGACCGGCGCACATGCCGATGGTCGTCGAGTGGATCACTCTCGACGCGCCAGCTATCAGTCCGAACCAGCAGGCATCGTGAGCATTGGCGAGACCGGTCTGATCCAACCACTACAGGATGGCGAGGCCACGATCACCGCGACGCACGAAGGTCAAACGGCTCAGGTGCGCGTGACCGTCTCCGGCTTTGAGCATCCTGAACCGATCAACTTTAAGAACCAGGTGGTGCCGATCTTCACCAAGCTCTCCTGTAACAGCGGAGGCTGTCACGGGAAAGCGAGCGGCCAGAATGGATTCAAGCTCTCACTGCTCGGCTTCTATCCTGAGGACGATTACGAGTTCCTGGTCAAGGAAGCTCGCGGGCGCCGCATTTTCCCACCGGCTCCGGAACGGTCGTTGCTGCTGGCAAAGGCGATCGGAGAATCGCCCCACGGCGGTGGCAAGCGCATGGATAAGGAGAGCTACGAATACCGATTGCTTTACAGCTGGATCGAACAGGGTATGCCGTACGGCGGTGAAGCGGATCCGGTCGTGACCGGCATCGAGTGTATTCCAGCTGGCAACGTGATGAGCCAGCAGGAAGAACAGCAGATCACCGTGTATGCCACATACAGCGATGGGTCACGCGAAGATGTCACCCGCATGGCGCTTTTCGAAGCGAATGACACCGAACTGGCGGAAACCGAAGAGACAGGCCTCGTTCGTACGCTCGATCTCTCCGGCGAAGTCGCCGTCATGGCCCGTTACCAGGGGCAGGTTTCCACCTTCCGCGCGACGATCCCGCTCGGGGCACAAATCGCCGAACTGCCGCCGGTGAAGAACTTCATTGACGAAGCGGTCTTCAACAAGCTCAAGGTATTGGGGATTCCGCCGTCACCAATATGCGACGACGCGACCTTCCTGCGCCGAGTCTCCATCGACCTCACCGGAACGCTCCCGGCGGAAGAGAAGGTGCGTGAGTTCCTCGCCGACAGTAGTCCCGACAAGCGGGATCGCCTGATCAACGAACTGATCGATAGCCCCGAGTACGCCGACTACTTCGCCAACAAGTGGAACGCCGTCCTCCGCAACAAGAAGCGACAAAACGAGGATCAGGCGGGCACCTACACCTTCCACCAGTGGATTTGGGAGTGCTTGTACAACAACAAGCCCTACGATCAGATGGTCAGCGAAGTGATCACCGCCTCCGGCGATCCAGCGTACAATCCCCCCGTCATCTGGTATCGCGAGGTGACCGATGTCAATCAGCAGGTGGAAGATGTCGCGCAGTTGTTCTTGGGGGTTCGGATTCAATGTGCCCGGTGTCATCACCATCCGTTCGAGAAGTGGAGCCAGGACGACTATTACGGCATGGCCGCGTTCTTCAGCCGGATTGGTAAGAAGGATCTGGGGGCCGAAACCGGCAATCGCGTGCGGGACAAACGCGTGTTCCACAACGAAGGCGTCGCCCAGGCGACCAATCCTCGCGGCAACGTCCAGCTCAAGCCGACCGGACTCGGCATGCCGGAACCGTACGACATCCCCGCCGATCGCGATCCTCGCTTGTACCTCGCCAACTGGATGTCCGCGCCGGAGAACCCATTCCTGGCCAGGGCGCTCGTGAACCGTTACTGGAAACACTTCTTCAGTCGCGGCATCGTCGAGCCGGAAGACGATATGCGGGAAACGAATCCGCCCTCGAATCCGGAACTCCTCGCGGGGCTGGCGAAGCACTTCGTCGACAGTAAGTTCGATCTCAAAGATCTCGTACGGACGATCTGCCAGTCCTCAACGTATCAGCTCACCGCGTACCCCAACGAGTTCAATCTGAAGGACAAGCAGAACTTCTCCCGGTTCTATCCCAAGCGATTGACTGCCGAAGTGCTCTACGATGGCTTCCATCAGGTGACCAACAGCTCGCAGGGTTACTCGGGACTTCCCTCCGGGACCCGCGCGGTGCAGTTGCCCGATGCCTCGGTCGGTCCGTACTTCCTCAAAGTGTTCGGCCAACCACAAGGCGACACCGCCTGTGAGTGCGAACGTTCGCAGGAAGCGAACCTGGCGCAAAGCCTGCATCTGCTCAACAGCAGCGAGGTGCAGAACAAAATCGGCGGTGGCTCCAGTCGCGCTGCCGTGTATGCGAACGACAAAGAACGAGATCACGAAGACAAGATTCGTGAATTGTATCGCTGGGTGTATTCCCGCGAACCCGACTCCGACGAAGTCCGCATCGCTCTCGCCCACTTGGAGAAGCATGCCGACAACCCCAAACTCGCCTACGAAGATATCGTGTGGGCGTTGATCAATACCAAAGAATTCCTGTTCAACCACTAAGGGTTCAGGACTCACAGACCACAAGAGGGCCACCTCTTGTGGTCGCTTGGTACAGGTGGCATGAATGACACATGTCTGCCTTCACTCCTTCCCAGATTCGCCCACCCAATTCCCACCAAGGCGATCTCATGATGCTTCCTTGCGCTTCGTTCCGTACTCGTTCGCTGGTCTTGCTGCTCGGCTGTTTCGGCATCACGCTGCCGCTCACGGCGCAGTTACCACAAACGCGTCTGTACGCGATTTCCCCATCCGGCTGCCAAGTGGGACAGCAAGTCGAGTTGCGACTGACGGCAGGCGACGATCTGGAAGAGATCGACACCTTGGTCTTCTCGCATCCCGGCATCACCGCCAAGCCGTTGACAACCGAACAGAATGGTCAACAGGTGCCCGTCAACAATGCGTTCGTGGTTCAAGTCGCCGCAGACGTGCCGCCAGGGTTGTACGATGCCCGTTGCGGCGGCCTGTTTGGACTGAGTAATCCGCGTCGGTTCGTGGTCGGTCAGCGAGCCGAGGTCGCCGAGGCGGAGAACAACAAGCCTGAGCCAGCCGAAGCGACCGCGATCGAACTCAACACGGTCGTTAACGGAAAGATGGATGGCGGGGCCGATCTCGATTGGTTCAAGTTTCATGCGGCGAAAGACCAACGAATCACGATTGATTGCTGGGCCGAGCGCATCGACTCCCGCATGGACCCCACACTCACCGTGTACGACGCTTCTGGACGACGTCCACTGGCAGTCTCGCGTGATGCCCGGGGGGCTGATCCGCTGATCGTCTTCACCGCGCCGACAGATGGCGACTACCTCATCAAGCTGCACGACCACATCTTTAAGAATGGCAACGAATACGTGTATCGGCTCGATGTCCACACCGCCCCGCACATTGCATTCGTGGTCCCGCCCGCCGGGACCGCCGGTCAGACTGCTCGTATGAGTCTGTTTGGCGTCAACCTGCCCGGTGGAAAGCCAACCGATCAACAGGTCGATGGAGTTGCGTTGGAACAGCTCGATGTTGAGATCGCTATCCCCGAGACCGGTGACGTCCTCGATGTCGATGGCCGTGTGCGCGGCGTCGCTGCTGGAACCGATGCCTTCTCGTATCGTCTGAACTCGCCGCAGGGACTCTCCGCACCGGTGCGCGTTGGCATTGCACGGACACCAGTCGTACGCGAGTCGGAGCCGAACGATGCACCCGAGTCCGCCCAAAAGGTTGCTGTTCCTGTCGAAATCGGCGGGCAGTTCGGGCAGCGCGGTGATACCGATACATTCCGCTTCGAGGCCAAGGCTGGCGACGTGCTCTGGCTGGAGGCCTATGCCCAGCGAATGGGAACCCTCGTCGACCCCTACTTCACGGTCGATCAGGTTGTGATTGACGCCGAAGGGAAGGAATCACTCAAGCGACTCTCCGCTGCCGATGACGATGGCACCAATCTGCTGCAAAACGTCTTCGAAACCAAGACCGACGATCCGCAATACAAGCTGACCGTCCCGGCCGATGGTCAGTACCAGATCACGCTGCGAGATCGATACTGGGAAACCCGTGGGGACGCCTCGCTGGTGTACCGCATGGCCATCCGCCAGGAGACACCGAATTTCCGCGTCGTCGCCGTGCCCGCCGCACCAACCGCGGGCCAAGTCTGGCCAGTCGGTCTGAGACAAGGCGACACCTTCGGTGTCAACGTGCTCGCGTTTCGCCAAGATGGCTTTGAAGGTCCCATTGATGTCCAAGTGGAGGGACTCCCCGCTGGGGTCACCTGTACCGGAACGACAATCTCAACCAAGGAGTCGACCGGGCTGCTCGTGTTTGAAACGTCAGCAGATGCTCAACCCGGCTGGCATCGCGTGAAGATTCGGGGTGTCGCTCAAGTCGACGATCCTGTGCAAGTCCGCGCTGTCGATGCAGCAGCGAAGGCGATTGAGGCCGCCGAGAAGCCGCTGCCAGACCTGCGCAAACAGGTCGATCAGCAACAACCCAAACTCGATCAGGCCAAACAACAGTTGGACGAAACGACCCAGGCGCTCGCGAAAGATCCAGAGAACGAAGGTCTGAAGAAGCAACTGGAGCAGCGTCAAACGGCATTCAATGCTGCGCAGGAAGCATTCAACGCCGCAGCGAACAAAGTTGCTGAACAAGAACAACTCATCGCGCAGTCGAAGACCGCGCATGAGCAGGCGCTGCAGGCACAGCAACAGTCGCGTCGTGAAATCGCGCATCAGGCGCGCTCCGGCACCATCGTCTGGGCCAACGCGAACAATCAGCCGGCGGTCGCTCGCGTGGCGGAAGGGTTCGCCTTCTCCATCCTGCCGGAGCCAGTGGCCTATCAGGTGCGCGTGGATGGCAATCGCTTCGAGGTCAATCAGAGTCGCCAACTATTGATTCCTGTCAGTGTGCAGAAGCGAAACGAATTCAACGAGAAGGTCCAACTGAACGCCGCAGGCATGCCTAAAGCGGCGAACATCGAAACACCGAACATCGCGATCGAGAAAGATCAGACCGATCAAACCTGGCGTCTCTTCGTGAAGGACAATGCGCCAGCTGGCACTTACACCGTCTGGCTGAATGCCCAGGCGCAGGTGTCGTACAGCCGCAACCCCGCCAAGGCGGAACGGCTCAAGCAAGCGCACGAAGTCGTGCAGCAAGCGGTCGAAGCCCTTAAGACTGCCGCAGGCGAAGCAACCAAGGTCAAGAACGAAGCGACACAGAAGGCGACTGCCGCACAGCAACAACTGCAGAAGTCTCAACAAGAGCAGCAGCTGAAGCAGCAGGCGAAACAGCAAGCCGACCAGCAACTCGCGCAAGCCAAACAGGCGCAGGATCAGGCTGATGCACAACTCGCAGCAGCCGAAAAGGAAGTGCAAACCCGCGCGATGGAATTGCAGGCGACCGAGGAACAGGTGAAGTCAGCGACCGCCACGCAGGAACAAGCAGCGACGCAGCTCAAGCAGGCACAAGAAGCGGCTGCCGCCGATCCCGAGAATGCTGAAAAGAAAGCGGCAGTTGAAGCCGCCCAGCAGACTGTAAACACGGCTCAGCAGCAACTCAACGAAGCGACACAGGCGCGCGACAAAAAGAAGACTGAGCACGATCAGGCGCAGCAGAAAAAGCAGACCGCCGAGCAGGCCGCGAAGCAGACGCAGGAAGCGTTCACCAAACTGGAGGCCGAACAGAAGCAGGCGGACGAAGCACTTGCCGCTGCCACCAAGGCGGTCACCGCTGCGGAGACTGCGAGCAAGGCGACTCAGGAAGCAAAGACGGCAGCAGAACAGGCAGAGAAAGCAGCCAACGATGCAGTTGCCGCCAGAGAGAAGGAACGACAAGCCGCCGAGAAAGCGTTCAAAGATGCCGAGACCGCCGCCAAACCAAAGAACATCAACTACTCCTCCCCCACCACGCCGGTGGTCATCGTTGTCCATGAAGCTCCAATCAAACTGGCCGTGACCGCCGCGAACGGAGGCGCTGTGAAACGTGGCGACCAACTCGAATTGACCGTCAAAGTCACCCGGCAGAATGGATTTGAGGGACCAGTCACCGTGACGTTTCCCGGCATCCCTGGTGTCACTGGCATGTCAGCCCCGGCGATCACGATTCCACCAGACCAGACGGAAGGCAAACTGATGGTCGCCGCCGCAGGAGATGCCACGGAAGGACAACTCGCGAATACCGTCGTTCGCGCCGAAATGGACTTCCAAGGCAAAGCCGCCGTCGATGCCCCGGTGACAATCAAGGTGAACAAATAGGTTGTGCTCTCTTCAGAGCGCGGACCAACATTCCTGATTCGAGACTTTCCCTCCTCACTGTGTCCCCCCCAAGCCCCTCCGCTGCCATGAATCGTTTGAGCTTTGGACTGACCCTGTTGAGTCTGATCTGTGTGCGATCGACTCTGGCCGACGAGGCGATCGCTCCAGCCGACCCAGCCTTGGGACGACCAGTCGACTTCTATCAGGACGTCTACCCGATTCTCGAAGCGAAGTGTCTCTCGTGTCACAGCTCGACGGTAACCGAGAGCGATCTCAGCCTCGAATCGGCAGCGGCCATCCTTAAAGGGGGGGCCAGTGGCGAAGGGGTCATCGCCGGCAAGCCAGATGAAAGTCTGGTCTACCTCGTCGCCGCGCGCCGCGACGAACCCGTCATGCCCCCCATCCCCAACAAGGTCCAGGCCAAACCCCTCACGCCACGTGAAGTCGGTATTCTGCGACAGTGGATCGAGCAGGGGGCCAAGGCCGGGGAACGGTCCGCTTCCTCGACCGCGCTCAATTGGCAACCAGTTCCTGAACACTATAAAGCGGTCTACAGTCTGGCGCTCTCAAGTGATCGGCATTTCGTCGCCGCTGGTCGCGGGAACCGCATCTTCCTGTACGATCTTCCTGGTCAGCGCGAACTCGGACGCCTGACCGATCCCTCGCTTCTGCCGCTGCAGCACGAGGGGCACCCCCTCTATGGTCCGGGCGTCGCACAGCGTGATTTCGTCCATTCGCTCGCCTTCAGTCCCGATGGACGCCTGCTCGCCTCGGGAGGATACCGGGCAATTCGACTTTGGGAACGTCAGTCGGCAAGTAGCGCGCTGGCGTGGAAGGTCACTGCCCCGGTGCGTGCATCTGCCCTGAACGCCGATGGCACCTGGCTGGCCCTGGTGACCGAACAGAACCAGGTCCAACTCTGGAACCTAACGAACGGACAACAGGGCCCTGCAATCAACATCGGTGAAGGCAAAGTTCAAGCGGTCGGCTTCGCGCCCGATGGGAAGACCCTGCTGACCGGTGCCGAAGATGGCATGATTCGCAGTTGGCATGTCGCCGATGGTCAACCGATTGGCGAATTGAAGACCGACAAGCCGGTAACCGCCTTGTCGGCCCGGCCTGCCGAAACGCCGATCGTCATTGCCGGGCATGGGGATAACGTGATTCGCCTGTGGAATTGGCCCGCCACTCCACCAGCTGAACCGCCAGCTGAAGGACAACAACCAGAGCCACCCAAACCGCTGCGGGAAATCGGTGGTCATGGGCAGCCAGTCACCGATTTCAAGCTGCTCGCCACTGGGAACGAAGTCCTCAGCGTCAGTCGCGATGGAACCGTCCGCATCTGGAACCTCGATAACGGCGGACAGGTCTTCTCGCAGAACCTCGGAGCCGTTGTGACCGGCGGTGGCGTCTCCGCCGATGGTCAGTGGATTGCTGGTGCCGCAGAGAACAATCTGGCCCGCGTCTGGCTCAGGAACAACCAGCAACAGGCGGAAGTCAAAGGCGACCCTGCACTGGATCTACAAGTGCGTACGCTGACAGACGAGCAAGCTGTCGCCCAGTCCCAATTCAAACTGGCAGAGACCTCGGTCACCGACACCGAGAAAGATCTCACCCAGCGCGAAGAATCAATCACCAAAGCCAAAGAGCAGAAAGAGAAGGCCGCAAAGGAATTGGCCGACGCAGAGACGAAGCTGAAAGAAGCCGAAACCAAAGCTCAAGAGGCGGAGGCCAAACTCGCCGAGAAACCCGAAGATGGGGGACTGAAGAAGGCCAAGGAAGACGCCGACAAGGCGCTCAAAACAGCGACCGAAACACGTGACACCGCCCAAAACGCCGTTGCATCGGCCGAGCGTGGCATCAAGTTGTCGGAAGAATCGGTCGCGAGCCTGAAGCAGACATTGGAAGCTCGCAAAGCGGCCAAGCAGGCAGCAGAGGTGCGACAGAAGGAGGTTGAGCAACAACTCGCCACCGCCAAGGAAGCGGCGGGTCAAGGCGTCAAACCCATTCGTGCGGCAGCACTGTCACCCGATGGCAAGACCCTCGCGACAGCGAGTGAGTCGAATGCGATTCAGTTGTGGTCCGCAGTCGGTGGCGTGCCGCTGGAAACAATCCCGACATCAGCCCCTATCACGGCACTGCGTTACACCGAAACCGGCGGCCTGGTCTCCATCGCGGCAGATCAAACGATCACCCTCTGGGACACTGTTCCTCGATTCAAGCTCGTCGCGACACTGGGGGGGAAACCCAACGATGCACTCGATGTCAGCGAATCTCCCATTGCAGATCGTGTGCTTGCGCTCGCATTCAGTCCCGATGGAACCAAACTCATCAGTGGTGGCGGCGATCCGTCACGCAGTGGGGAATTGCTGCTATGGGATGTCGCCAACCGATCAGTCATTCGCACCTTCAACGAAGCTCACAGCGACACCGTGTTCGACGTCGAATTCTCCCGGGACGGACGACAGATCGTCAGCGGTTCCGCCGACAAGTTCGTCAAATTGTTCGATGTCGAGTCCGGGCAATTCATCCGCGCGTACGAAGGGCACACCAATCATGTGCTCGGCGTTGCGATCCAGGCCGATGGCAGCAGCCTCGCCAGTGCGGGTGCCGATAACGAAATCAAGGTCTGGAACACCGCGACCGGAGAACAACGACGGACAATCAAGAACTACGGCAAGCAGGTGACGTCCATCGATTACATCGGCGTGACCGACAAGCTCATCAGCAGTGGAGGCGACAAGACAGTCCGATACCACCAGTCCTCCAACGGGTCAAACTACCGCAGTTTTGGTGGCGCGGAAGACTTCGTCTATCAGGCGCTCAGTACCGGGGATGAACAGATCGTTCTCGCCGCTGGTGAAGATGGAACCATTCGCGTGTGGAACGGAACGAATGGGCAAACCATCGTGAACTTCACTCCACCCGCCCCACCGGAAGTGACGCAGACCCCATAGTCGTGGACCGCTCCGCGATCCAACGCTTTCTGTTGCAGCGGCAAGCCAAGCAGATCGCATTGCGATCCGGCAATGTTGTCGCCGACCATCTGATCGCAGAGCGATCAGCGACTCTCGGTGCGATCAAGTGTCGCTACGCCGCCTTCTGTGCACTCAACCGACCTGGCACATGCATGTCAAGCAATGCCATTGGCCCAACGCGACCAGTCTCCGTACCGTCCCATTGGTGAGCCTGCACCGACTGCAGAACCTGTTCCGCCACGCGCAGCGCCTGCAACGCATGGTGTCCCTCGACTTCCGGTATCGATCCGTCCCGTACTGCATCGAGGAAGCTATTGAGCTCAACCGTCAGCGCGTCGATGCTGGAACCTTCAACTTCCTCCATGGCGATGTAGTGACCGAACATGTCGGACTTCATCGTGGGGATGTCCGCGCCGGGTCGCTGCGCCAGTTCGAACGGTAGTTGGCCGGCGCGAATTGGCAGCCCAGGAGTGAAGGCGAGCACCTGCCGGGTTTGTAAGTCGGCGGTCACGCAGCCCTGATCCGACCAGACCTGTATGGAGCGACGAGCAACAGGGCACACTCGGTGGGCGGTCACATCGGCGAGACAACCACTTGGAAATCGCAGTCGCGCCTGGACGCAGTCTTCGTGTCCACCGACGACCGAAACTCCGAACGCCTCGACCTGCTCGGGTTGCTCGCCCACAAGGTGCACGATCAATTCCAGATCGTGAATCATCAGGTCATGCACAACACCGATGTCAGTCGACCGGAACGGATACGGACTCATCCGTTCCGCCCGAATGTACTTCGGTGTTCCACAACGGGAGTTCAATTCGCGGTAAGCGGGATTGAAACGTTCGATGTGACCCACCTGCAAAGGCAAGCCCCGCTCGGCGGCGATTCGCACGAGTTCTTCGCCCGCCGCGACGGTTCCGGCGAGTGGTTTCTCAATCAGCACGGGCACATCGTGCGTCAGGAAGTCACGTCCCACCGAAAGATGCAAACTCGTGGGAACCACGATCGAGGCGGCATCGACGCGATCGAGCAAGGTGCGGTAATCCGGTGTCCATTCGCAGCCACACGACTCTGCCACCTGGCGTCCCTGCTGCTCCGCAGGATCGGCCACGGCAACGAGTTCCACGCCCGGCAACTGCGACAGAATGCGGGCATGGTGCCGCCCCAGGGCACCGACTCCGACGACACAAACACGCATATCAGCAACTCAGGTTAAGACGTTGGGAAATTCGAAACGGAAACAGATGCACTGCATGGCACATCCGTCTCTGCTCTAAGCGGCATCCTTTTTCACTACCAGCGGAGCGGTTCGCGCCGCTTCCCGCGCCCGCCCCATCCGACCTTGATTCGTGCGTTCGACAAAGTCGAGGAGCACCGCGAGTTCGCGAGGCAAGCCTTCCGGAATCTCGCTGAGGAAGTGCTGCCGCACTTCGTCCAGTGGCTGGTGTTCGCGAACCAGCAACTTGAACGCTTGCCTGATCACGCCAATCGTGCGTGTGGGGATCCCTGCCCGTTGCATACCGATCAGGTTCAGTGTCTTCAGTTCGGGATTGTCGCTCCCCGCAGCGAGCATGTACGGCGGGATGTCACGCGGCACGCGGCAGCCGCCACTCACGAACGCCAGTGTCCCCACGGTGGAGAAGTGATGAACAACCGAGTTCCCGGAGATAATCGCCCGGTCATGCACATGGACGTGACCGCCCAGCAGCACGCCATTGACCAGGATCGTGTGGTCAAAGATGTGGCAGTTATGGGCCACATGGGCGTTCGACATCAGCAAATTCCAGTTGCCGATCCGGGTAACGCCATCTTCCTTTTCCGCGCCGCGATTCACCGTAACCCCTTCGCGGAACTGATTGTGGTCGCCGATCACCACGCTGGTACTGGAATCGACATACGACTTGTCCTGCGGTTCGGCGCCAATCACGCAATTGGGCCAGAAGCGATTCTCGTTGCCAATGGTTGTATTGCCAGTGAGCACAACGTGGCTGTCGAGACGACAACCGTCCCCAAGTTTCACACCCGGGCCTACCAGACAGAATGGACCGATGTAAACGTCGGCTCCCAATTGCGCCTGTGAATCGACGCTGGAGAGCGGAGAAATGAAGGTGGCCATGGGACGGGCGTCCTGAATCGGAGGGGTGGGTCAGCCCGCGAGACGTTGATGCTGCTCGCAGGTTTCGGAAGGGGAATTGGCCGCATGTCGCAATCGCCGAATCAGTTCATGATTCAGCCGATGCCCGGAACGCTGGGCGATGAACTGGCCCTGCAGGTCGGCCCCCAGCAGAGCAAAATCGCCGACACAATCGAGCGTCTTGTGTCGGGCGCATTCGTCGTGATAACGAAGTGTTGTTTCGATCGGCCCGGCGGTGTCGAACACCACAACATTCGCCGGAGTCGCCCGCAGACCGATGCCACTCGCCTGCAATGCGGTCACTTCCTCACGCAGCACAAACGTACGGGCGCTCGCCAACTCATTACGAAACGTGACGGGGGACACATGAGCCTTGAACGCCTGCGGCCGAATAGGACCGGGACCGTAGTTGAGCAGGTAGCCGACTTCGTATTCGTCCTCACGCGGGGGGAGTGCGACAATCCCCACGTGCTCGCTGTCGGTGACTTCCAGCAAGTGCGGCACTCGGACGACCTCGCGGAGCGCTGTTTGCTGATCGATTCCTGCCGCATCGATCAAATCCAGAAACGCCTGACTCGAACCATCGCACGCGGGCGGTTCTGGAGCATCGATGCGGACGAGGCAGTTGTCAATCTGCATGCCCGCGAGCGCCGCCATGACATGTTCAATGACAGCAACACAGGTTCCGTACTGCTCGATGACCGTGCAACGGGGACGCGGGACGACATAGTCAATCAGGGCCGGAATCTGAACCGGCTCGGTCAGATCCGTCCGCTCAAAGACGATGCCATGGTTCTCCGGCGCCGGACACAATTCCAGCCGCACGTCAATTCCGCCGAACAGACCGAAGCCGCGCAGGGCGGCAGATCGGGAAAGCGTATTTTGCCAGCGAACCGACATGATGACGTTGCATCCTTAACCAGCGCGATTGCTGGTCGCCATGAGATCAAGACTGCGATCCACTCCAGCGCAGAGTCGAGCCAGCGCGACGACTAACGAGCGCTCGCAGCGCGACGCTTGCTCCATTCACCATTGAGATGGCTCAGGATCGGATCGGTGATGTCTTCGTCAGCGCGATGGAAGACCACCTGGCGGTTCATCCCGGAAATGATGTCGCGTGGATTCTCAGCGGAATCCACATTCTGTCGATTGAACCGCAAGACCAGTGTGTACTGGTAGTACTCGGCATACCGCTTCACGGCGTCTTCAACTTCGAGATAGACCGTCTTGTACACGTCGGCTTCCTTGCGCAGGAAATCACGCTGCGATTTGCGGCGGAAAGTTTCCAGGTTGGTCTGCATATCAAGCAGTTCCGCCTCATGCTTGGCGAAGTCAGGGCTCCCTTCCACCAGCGTTCCACCTGTGAGCAGCTTCTGCTTGGCCTGCAGCGCTTCGAGCATCTGCTTGGCCTGGTTGTCGCTCGCTTCAATTTCCTTTTGGAGCGACTCGGTCAGCGCGGTGAATTTCTCGTAATTCTTGAAGATGTGGGCCATGTCGATCAGGCCCACCTTGTGCGGGACAGCGGGTTTGGGAGGCGTGGATGGGGCTTGCGCGAACGCCAAGGTCGCGACAGTCACGCAGGCAGCGAGAGAGAGAATGAGCCGGTTCACGACAGTTGCACTCCTTTGCAATGTACAGATACGCCTGGCGAAGAGGCCAGCAGCGTTGTGTGTTCAGTCCACGTGAACTTCCTTTCCCTGGAAGTTCACCACGCGGACCGCAGTATTCTGCATACCCGGCGAATCTGGTCAAGACGAGTTCCGACGGGGTTGAGCGTTGGGGCATCGCCCAGCCGCCGGAGCAGAATCCCGAACGGGTCACCTCTCAACCATCTCAACCGCGGCGCAGCCGCCCTCAACCATCTCAACTCAGTGTCGGAGTAGCCAGGCGATCCGCGTACCGCCACAACTGCGGCACGGAGCACCGCCTACGGCAGTTCCCGAATGCGCAGATTCCGAAACTCGATCGGGGCCCCTTCCGATTCCAGGCATAGATATCCCGACGCCGGTTGACAGTTCTTACCGCCGGAAACCTCCTCGCCATTCACCCACAAGCGGATCTCCCCGTTGATCGCGCGGACGTAGTAGTGGTTCCACTCCCCGACCCCTCGGCTGAGATTCTTGCTGGGGAAACTGCGTTGACCATTGGGGGAGAGCGGCGGGAATGGCTCCATCTTCGAGGCTCCGACCGGGAAGACATCGCCATTGGTGGAGAACCACTCGGCCTTCTTGCCGCTCGACTTCTCGTACTGCTCGGTGTAACCATGATCGAGCACCTGGACTTCGATTCCGCCCGGCGGCAATCGATTGGGAGGCAGATCGGTGAGCGCTTCCTCCGACGCCCACACAAACACGCCCGAGTTGCCCCCTGATCGCAGATGCTTCCACTCAATCACCAGTTCAAAGTTGTTGTACTGCTTGGCCGTCCGCATCACGCCGACCGGGGTACCTGTACATTGAATGCCGCCATCGTTGAAGGTCCACGTTTCAGGATCGCAATTCACGCGGGCGAAGTCCGCTTCTCCCAGTGCGACCCAGCCAGGGCCGGTGCCATCGATGAACGCTTTGGGAAGCTGCGGCTCATCGGCGAGGCCAATCGAACAGCAGACAGCCAGCAGGCTCCAGGCAACGGACAAGGTTGATCGCATGGTGAGGTCTCCGGTGAAGCAGGTGGGAGGATCAAGGTCGGTTGATGTTATCGTCTCGTCGAAACGACGAGAAGTGGCTCGAATACTTGCATAACTTCCTGGTAACCCGACGCGTAAGCGAGGGCCCCTTGCTGGACAGCTTCCAATGCAATCCCTCGCTAACGCTTCGGGTTTCCTTGGGTGCATGGGGTATGCCTGGAAGTCAACTCTACGCGATCGTCGGCAACGTCGCTCCCAGTTTGGCGGCGAGTTCGGTGAGTTGGCGCCACGTTTCGTCGGGAATCGGCACCCCTTCACTTTCTCGCAACTGACGCCGACGCCGTTCGATTTCGCCGGGCAGCAGGATCTCCGAAACGCCCGGCAATGTGCGCGTGCTCTTAAGCGTGTCGATGTACGTGGTGATCCACTGATCGTACTCAGCTCGTGGAAGGAACCGTTCCACTTCCATCAAGTGCAACCACACGCCGTTCGCTCCGCGTGGTAAGTCGGTGCGGCACAGACCACTGCCGGAGAGCAAGCCGCAAATGAGGTCGAGCATCACCGACAATCCGAACCCTTTGTGCCCCATCAGGGGGCCGCCGAGCGGCAGGATCGCTCCATAGGGCTTGTTGTAGTAGTCGGCGGGATCGGTGGAGGGATTCCCGTGACCATCAATGATCAGACCGGGTGGAATCGATTCCCCCTTCTGATGCGCTACGCGCAGTTTCCCTTCAGCGGTCGCACTGGTGGTCATGTCGAGGACCACCGCTCCGCCCGGCGCGGGGCTCGCCATGCTAATCGGATTCGTCCCTAGCCGCCGATCAATGCCGCCGAATGGAGCGACGCCGCCGGGACCCGGCGCGTTGACCGCCATCACTGCTGTGAACCCCGCCTGCGCCGCCGCTTCGGTGTAAGCCCCGAGCCGACCAATGTGATTGCAGTTCCGCATGAACACGGTCGCCGTCCCTTGGCCGCGGGCCTTCTCCAGTGCCAGTCGCAAGCCTTCGCCCGCAATGACCTGACCGAAGTTGAAGTGCCCATCGAGTACGCAGAACGCCGGACCATCCACCACGCGCTCGACCGGGGCTCCAGGTTTCACAAACCCATCGTCCACCATCTGCAGATACTGCACCAACCGCATAACGCCATGGCTGTCGTGCCCCACCATGTTGGCATCGGCCAAATGCAGAGCGACGGGATCAATCTCCTGTGCTGGAATCTTGGCGGCGGTCAGTAGTGCGCGTCCGACTTCAATCAATTCAGCTTCGGTCAGTGTGGGCATGGGGGATGACTTGAGTTTTGTAGTGGGGAGATTCGCCGACAGGACATGCGGTGAATCGAGTTCCCCGGCATGGTAGTGAATTCCGTTCGGGACTGCTTGTGGTGGGCGGTGGGATGCACTCACAGGCGTGACTGACGAAAGTTGGTCAACGCAGGCCACACGGAAGTGGTTTCAGTTGATGGACG
>JAGQQB010000249.1 GCA_020426425.1 Planctomycetaceae bacterium
TACAGTGCAGATGCGAAACGAAAGCGTGCCGGGAGGTGTGCAGGTGCCATGGGATCTGAAGTCGCGTCAGCAGTCGCTTGAGTGATCTGAGCAGGCGCCGCTCGGAGACTGTTTTCCTCCGTCCGGATACTTGCTCTACGGTGCCGCAGCGACCGCCAACGGTGTTCTCGCTCGATTGCGCCAACAGGGCGGATGGGCGTGCGCTGTCGGGGCTGATTTGCCCGGCCTAGCAAAACCGCAGGAATGGCGGTGACAACGAGGTCAATGCTCACGTTGGGATCGCCACGCCCTAATCCGGCAAAAACCGCCACTTAAGGTGCGTGGAGATGCATCTGGGTCTCAAACCGTCGCGATCCTGCTCAAGCACCAGCGGAACGGGAGTCGATAGTCTAGGTGTATTGCGGGAAGTTTGACGGTTATGACGCGCCCCAGGCTCGGATATGACTGCGGGAAACGTCGCTGCGACGGCAGCACAACTCACGGAAGATTCGCTGAAACGATGAGCCGGGCGTTCCAGTTCTTGATCGTGTTCCTGCTGGCGTTCACGCACGCGGGATGCGTCATTGGGCCGGGGCAACTTGAGAATGACCTGCTGTCGTACAACACCGCCTTACGCGATGGTTTTCGCGAACAAATTCTGCTCAACCTGGTACGAACCCGATATGGTGAGTCAAACGAGTATCTGGCGGTCGAAAGTGTCGCAACACAGTATCTCGTCCAGCATGACGCCGCCGTCTCTGGCACGCTGACTGAAGCTGCGGGCAACATCCTGGGTCTGTCGGGAAGTACGACTTTTAATGAGCGGCCCACCGTGACCTACGCGCCGACACAGCAGTGTTCGAAATTCAATGCTCAACTGCGTCGCCCTCTCTCCGCCGAAGTATTGCACTACCTGATCGACGACGGATTCCCAAAGGAAGTGGTTCTCCATCTCGCGGTGCGGAGAATCAACGGACTGCGGAATTCGGATTCGATCTGTGGACCGGAACCGGTCGATGTGCCAGCCTTTGACCGCTTCTGCGAGTTCGTGCAGCATGCCTCATACTTGTTCGCGAATCGGCAAATCGAGATCCATCACCTCGATCAATGGCAGAATCGCTCCACAGCGATTGAAAAGTCGATCGTGAATGCCGAAGACTTGATCTCGGCGAAGAAGAGTGGCTACGAACTGCGCAGTGAAGATGGCGGCGAACACTTCGTCCTTCAGGAGGAAGAATCTCAGTTGATGCTGCTCATCGACCCCACGGCCGAGGGATCGCCTGCAGTGACCACCGTACAGAATCTGCTCGAACTGGCTCCAGATCGAGCGACATATGAACTGGAGGTTGGCACGGAAAGCAGTTTTCACAAAGCCATCGAGCCAGACCATACCGACATCCATATCAGTACGCGTTCGTACAGCGGGCTCATGTCGTATCTGGCGCCTGCCGTCACAGTGCCGGAGCGACACCTGCGGGCAGGCCTGGTGGCTGACTGCGATCCGGGCTGCGCCTGCCCCATTGTGCCGTTTCGCGTATGCGTCTCCCGGCATCGCCCGAAACACGCCTGCGTGGCGGTCCCGCACCGAGGCTACTGGTTCTACGTTGACGAACGCGATCACGACTCCCGCATGATTCTGCGTCTGCTCGTCGATGTCGCTCGTGTGCAACTCAGCTGTGAAGATATGCCCGATAGCGGCCCGACCTTGACGTTGCCGCTAGGGAATTGAACCATGCGGATCTGCGTCATTTGCGATCGGCGCAGAGCCTGATGGTGCAGGCTCTGTCGCGGGTGCCTGCCGCTGGACGGTGACCAATCGCCGAATCAGCTGTGCGACCACCTGCGCGAGTTCTTCGCGGGTTTCTCCATTCTTTGGTGGTACATGCACGAAGAAGACCGCCCGCAGTCGGCCTTTCTCGGCAAGGCTTCGATTCATCGCTTCCAGGGCCAGATAGTGAGTTTCGTTGCACAGATAGGTGCTGCCTGGCCTGGCTGCTGCGACTTCGACCACGAATTCATCAATCTTCGTCTCGTGCAGCGATTCAACCAACTGTCGCACGCCACTTTCATCCGCTGGCATTAGCACCAACGGCGCATCCTCTCGAATCGGCGAGGCTCCTTCCGCGCCAGCCATGTCGACGCCCCGGCGATCGTTGTAGGCCCCATTCTCCAGTTTCAGGATTCCGTGCTCTTGAGTGCCGCTACCCAGCAAGATCAGGCAGTCGAACCGGTTCGGCTGCGGAATGCTGTCAAACGCGCCCCAAGTGACTGGGAGCGTGAGGAACTCAAATTGGACCGTGCGCTGCTCTTCCGCACTGTTCAGTCGCCGAGCAAGCGGACCGTCGAACTGATCTGCCGTTTCGGCGACCGGCTCCTGCAGCAACAGTCGACAGCTTTGGTTCGCATCACAGACGAACGGGTCTGGTGGAGGCGTCGCAGCAAAATCATTGAACGCGGTGACGAGCACCTTCAACTTCGGCTCTGCTGAGTTTGCCGAAACCACACATCCGCAAAGGATGATTCCCAACACAGCTCGCAACAGACCGAAACGCATTTGTTCAACTCGCTTCAAGACTCAATCCTCACACATGGACAGGTGGCCCGACGTTGAACGGTTGACGAAAGCATGCATTCGGCGATAAATCCGCTACTCTAAGGTTAGCTCGAATGGTCACCGAAATCACGTCTCGCTGATTCAGAAACGACGCCTGGGTGGGCGCACTGAATGATGGTCACCTCTTGCGAATCGTCGTCGGTGCCATCCGATCGCCCCCACCGACGCTGGCCCCTGCGAATTCGGCTACCAAATGCGAGAGGCACCCTCAGTTGCATCAGATCGTTGGCGGCGTCCGGCTTGGTGTGTGACCGCTGATTTCCTACGAGGGTGGCAATTGCAGCAGGACACGGGATGATTCTGGGGCGGTCGAGGCGGCGATCGCGTCGGCAATCTGATCGAGCGGGAACTCGCGGAACTCTCCCGAGGCAAGTACGCCTTGCTGAATGAGGGACGTCACCTGTCGGATGAGTCGGACCTTGCCCAGCAGGGAGAGTCGGTCCATCGCTGTGCCGAGCCAGAAGCCGTCGAGGCGCAGATCGGAGGCGATCAACTCTCTCGGAGAGACGTCGAGTGGTTTGTCGGACAGAGTTCCGTACGACGTGAACTGACCGCCCGGTTTCAGAAACGACAACAACGTACTGCCCAGCGGTCCGCCGACCGCATCGACCACATGGCTCGCAGCCTGACTCCCCAGTCGTCCCCTTAACTCGTGCCTCAGTTGCTGCAGCGATGTCAGCTGCATGTCGGTGCAACAGAGGATGTCCGTCGCACCGAATGCGGCCAGCAACTCCACCTGAGCGGCCCGCCGTACAATGCTCACCACGCGAAATCCGAACCGCTGACTCAGCCGCACCAGCATGCGACCAACGTGCGATGCCGCCGCCGTTTGAATGAGCACATCCCCAGGACCGAGTCGCCGCGTGCCTCGTACCAGCAGAAACGCGGTACAGGGATTCACAAGAGCGACCGCACCTTCCTGAGGAGAGATCCCGCCAGGCAACGGAATGCAGGATTTCGCGGGAGCCACCACCTGTTGCGCCCAGGTGCCGCCAGTGCGACAACCAACCGCGACGCGGCGCCCAAGCAGCAGACGTCCCAGGAGGCCCGGTCCGGCGCCGATGACACGACCGATCCCTTCAAACCCGGGAGTCGCTGGCAACTCGGGCTGAATCCCATAGCTGCCACTGACAAACATCCGGTCCGAGGGATTGATCGGAGCCAGTTGCATCTCGACGAGAACTTCTCCCTGCCCCGGTCGCGGAGTGGGAACGTCGGTCAGTTCCAGCACCTCGGCGGGAGCACCACAACGTGTGAAGCGAACTGCCAGCATGGTTGTGGGGAGTGGGTGATCAGAAGTCGGGAGTGGAGGAACTATGTACGACGCATCCATCGATTGCATTGCGGCGATGAGAGCGACGCGCCGTCGCCAGGATGGCAGCATCGCCCCGTTCAGCGTCTCAGCCGGTTGCACCTCACGTCTCGCCGAGACGCTCTACAGCCGCGCTGGCTGCATCGGGATCGAATCATCATCTTCGATCATACGCTGCCGAATACCGTTGCAGCCTGCGTCGCAACGTGTCTCGCCACGCGTCTTCCGTTCCTGTTCCTTCTTCACGCACTTGTCGTACAGTCGGTTACCGGCGGGAGTGGGGTATTTTGCCGTCAGGCACGCCTGACACAAATCCTCCTGAGGACGTCCCACGGACCGCGCAATCGCGTCCAGGGGCAGATACCGCAAACTGTCAGCCCCGAGGGCTTTCGCCATGCGGACTTCAAGTTCTTCCGTAATCGGTGCGCCGACAGACAAATGCTCCGGCGCGAACAGTTCCCCGATCTCGGACATGTCGATGCCGTAAAAGCAGGGGGCCATGATCGGCGGACATGCGATCCGCACGTGGACTTCAGTCGCTTTCCCCTTATCGCGCAGTTGCTCGATGAGCACCTTCATCGTGGTGGACCGGACAATCGTATCGTCGACGAGGAAGATCTTCTTGTTCTCTAAGACCTCCGGCAGCGGAATATACTTCATCCTGGCCTTTTCTTCGCGGTCTTCCCCCTCGATGAAGGTTCGCCCCAGTGCCCGGTGACGCATCAATCCTTCGAGGCAAGGCCGTCCCAGGTCGAAAGCCATCCCTTCTGCGGCAGCTTTCGCAGTATCGGGAACCGGGACGACGATCACATCGTCACTCTCATGATCAACGACCGGACGCGCCTTCTCCATCGCGGCGAGTTCTTCCCCGAGACGCTTGCGTGTCATGTACACGCTCTGCTTGTCGAGCGTGCTGCAAACGTTCGCAAAATAGATCCATTCAAAGAAGCAGTGCGCCCGTCGTGGCGGCTGAGCGAACTGGATTTCGTCGAGCTTGCCATTCTGGATGACGATCGCATGCCCCGGTTCGAGGTCACGAATTTCGTTTGGACTGAAGCCGAGCGTGGCCAGGGCGACGCTTTCACTCGCGGCGGCAAACAGCCCATCGCGCTGAGCGACACACAATGGTCGGAAGCCCAAGGGATCGCGCGAGACGAACATGTCTCCCACAGAGTTCAGGAACACGATGTTGCAGGCGCCATCGAGCCGAGCGTACACGTTTGTCAGCAAACGTGGCAGATCGACACCCCGTTCCTGCTGTGAGATCTCCTGACTGATCAAGTGCATCAGCGTTTCGGTATCGGTCTCGCGAGCGAGATGAAAATCCCCTTGCGATTTGATCTCATCCCGCAGTTCGCCGTAGTTCGCCAGTTGACCGTTGAACCCGAAGGAGAACCATTTTCGCTTCTCCAGATGCGTGCGTTCGAATGGCTGGGCATACCGGACATCATCTTTTCCACATGTGGCATACCGCACATGCCCGATTGCGGCTGGCCCCTCCAGGTCTCGCATGATGCTCTTGAATTTCGCCTTGTGGTTCAGGCGAAACACCTCGGTCACGGTGCCCACGTCTTTGTAAGTGCGGAGCAGTTCCTTGCTGGTTCCGGAATGCTCGTCCTCTTCGTCGACATGCTGCGCGGCATCAGCGGGATGATAAACCGTCACCCCGGCGGCAAGCTGACCGCGGTTCTGGATGTCGAGGAGCATGCGGGGAATCAAC
>JAGQQB010000250.1 GCA_020426425.1 Planctomycetaceae bacterium
CAACACGGATATCGGCATTGCGCAACAGGACCAATTCAGGGTCAGTCGCCAGTTGTTCGCTGCCGCTAGCGACGAGGAAGTTCGCAGGCTGACCAGGCGCGATCGTACCTCCGGCATGAGAGAGTCCCAGTGCCCGGACGCCATTCACCGTCCCCAGCCTCAGAATACTCGATGCAGGCATGTCGGGCGCGAGCGACTGGACCAGGCGCAATTCGTCCCAGACAGACAGATCGGGGTTCGACGCCCGGCTGTCTGTCCCGAGGCAAACGTTAATCCCCATCTCGAGCATCTCGCGCCAGCGATGTGGAGGATGCCCCATCGCCGCATGCGTGCGCGGACAATAAACCACCGACATGTGAGGATGCTCGGCCAAGAAACGGAGTTCCTCGTCATCCAGATGGTTGCCGTGGACCACAAGTACGCAGGGTAAGGGGGCGAGCAGTCTAAGGTAGTCGAGCGGTCGCGTGCCAAGCGGAATGTCGCTCGCATTCCACACGCTAAAGCTCGTCAACAACTCAACGAGCGGACCGCTCCCGCGATCCAGGAGTTCCAGCTCCGCCTGTGATTCGGCGAGATGCATCGCCACAGGCGCCTGAAACTGCCGGGCAAGTTCCAGAACCGAGCGCAGCAATGCAGGATGGACAGAGTAAGGTGCGTGTGGACTCAGGCCGCGAATGATCGCATCGTCACGATCGGCATTGGAAAGATGCCGCTGCGCCGTCTCCAACTGCGCAGCATGCGACTCAGGACGCAATCCGAGAACCTCGCGGAACACGACTCCAGTCAGTCCCTGTAGGACAGAGACTGAAGCCTCTGCGAGCCAGTCGCTCGTGGCGATCTCACCGAACGCAACAGTCCCCGTCGACTCGCATTCATGCAGCCCCTGTGGAATCCAATCCTGCTCCGCGCCTCGTTCGCGCCGACAATCCACGACCGAGCGAATCCAATCGGCGAACCGATCCCGCGGCTCCAGCGGGGACGTAAGCCCGCTGAACTCCAGATGGGTGTGTGCGTTCACCAGTCCAGGCAGCAGCGCTGCATTCGTGAATCGACGAACGGGAATGCCGGTTGGAACATCGCTTTGGACCGCGATGATCTGTCCATCTTCAACCAGCACGACACCCTGCGGCAACGGAGGGCCATGACCGCAGTAAACCCAGTCGGCGGTGCATGCCACCCTCATCGGTCAATCATCCTGAGGCATCTCACGACTCGGCCAACGCCGCCAGCGCGGCGTCGCGATCATCGAACACATCCCACACCGTGGTCAGATTGGTCACCTGCAAGATCTCCAGGCAATCTGGGCTCACACTCGCCAGCGCAAACCGCCCTCCCGGCTTCTCCTTGATGTGTTTCCACAAGCGAAACAAGATCTCGATGAACGAAGAGCTGAAGAACGACACATGTTCCAGGTCGACCAGCACCTTCGGCTGGGCCGCTGCCGAAGCCTCCAGGAATGCCTCATTCACCGGCTGAATCAGCGACTCGCTCAGGTTTGCGCAGCGCGGACTGAGTGTCAGAATGGTGATGTCGTCGTGTGTCTCGACGGTAACCAGGGAAGCAGACATGAGGTGGGCCGCATGGGGGGAGGGTGGGAAGACTCACGAAGTCTTAACACACATACTACTCGCCCAGCGCGATGCGTCAATTCGAAACGAGAGTGCGAAGCCACGTCGCTGTACAGGGGCGCTGTGACGACTCACTCGGCCACGTATTGAATCTCATCCAGATAAAACGTCACCGGCGCACCTTGTCCCGCCAGTGACCAACCGAATCCGGTCTTGATACGAGACAGGTCTTTTCCAGCCAGCGGAATGCGATGCCGCTGCCACTCGTTGGTCAGCCGAACTTCTTTGAGTTCGGCCTTTGCTGTATCACGATAGAGTTGATCGCCATCACCACCGAGCGTGAAATTGACGACTTCGCCCCCTTTCTCGCCACGCACCCAAAATTCGATGGCCGCTGCGTCCCTCAGATTCAATCCACCCGGCTTCTCGCCATGCCAGTCTTGTGGCGGTGATTGCCACAGCACGCCACCCCAGTTGTCGGCAGCGGCGTAAGTCACTTTCATACAGGTTGTTCCAGCCTGCGGTCGCTCGGAGCATTCAAGATCCATCAAAATGGCGTCGGTCGACCCCATGTAGCCTGAAGGGACGTAGGGCGCGGTGATCTTGCCATCTCCATACACCAGGACAGGAAGCTTCGCGAGCGGCGCGGGAATCGCCTTGCGGGGAGCATCGACGTAGAGCGGAACATTCGCGACCGCCGCACCACCGTGACCATCCCGCACGTAGGCAAACAGCCGATAGCCGCCGCCACCTTCCGGAATGGTGACCTCAACCCCATCGATCGTGACACGCACGGCATCGGCGAACATCGACTCCTCGGCCTGAGCATCACCGCCGACACCGATCACGCCGGCATCAGACCGCAGTACCCACTGCACCTGCAAGGCATCTTGCTCTGGATCAGTTGCCGTCAACCGGGCGTGCACGACCTCGTCTGGCTTTAGAGGATGCGAGCGGTCGACAGACAGAGACGTCACTTCCGGGCAGCGATTCTCCGGCCAACGCCCCGTCCAGGAACGCGACATCGCATCTGCTGCCGCCAGTCGAGAGCCATCTGGCAGCAGCATACCAAACCAGGTGGCGGTGGTCTCCTGCTTGTGCCCCCACAGAAACGCGTACGATCCTAGACACAGGCCAGCCTGCTCGGCGACGGCAACACGATATCCATCGGCATACTGCGTCCCTTTCGCGGTACTGCTCAGTTCGAGGGGCGCGTCCCATTCCGTCTTTTCGACTTCCCACGGCCCGTGCGGTCCATGTTCCGTCACAATGTACGGACGAGTGCCGCCAGCCGTCCGATACCGCTCTGCCAATGTCGCAATCCCGCCATAGGAATTCACCCCGACGATATCGACGTCTGGACAATACCGTTCGATCGCCCGCAACTTGTTGGCATCTTCCCCCAGTTCAGCGATGACCGTCATCGTCGGATGGTCGGGATCGATTCGCTTGATCTCGCGTGCGATATGATTCACCGCGTACCACACTGCCGGATTGCGACCATCCCCCTCCATCTCATTTCCGATGCCCCACATCAGCACGGCAGGATGCGATTTGAACCGCTCGACCGCTGCCAGGCAGTGCTCCAATTGTTTCAACACGGCCGCTTCGTTCTGATAATCGAACCCATGCCGCTCATGCCCGAGCCACAAGCCAACACACACCGTTAGACCATGGCGCTCTGCCGCATCGAGCAATTCGGGTAGGTCGTCGGTACTCCAGGTCCGAATCGAGTTGCCCCCCATACTCGCGAGCAATTCCAACTGATCTGTCCCGCCAACGCCATGCACGGCATACGGTTTGCCGTTTCGCATCAACTCAAAACGCCCGTTGTCGGTTCGCAGTTGCACGACTGATTGACCGGAAGCGACATCGGCAACAATGACCAGCAACAACTGCCAACTGAGCAATGCAATGCCTCGCCATCCGCATTCATGATTTGTCACTGACTCACTCTCCGCTCGCTCTGGTTCCGGTCCGCACGCCACTAAATCCTACGGTCGCCTACGCGACTCGTCCTGCAACCCCAGTTGGTGCTCCCACCACTTAAGGTACTTCGCGGGGGCGATCGTGGCGGACAGCCCCCGCTGCTTCATCCGGCCAGCATACCACTTCTCGCTGCTGGTGATGGTCGCTTCCAGTTCTGGTTCGACCAGCGCACCCTGGTCGTGGCTCGCTTCGATCCACGCATAGAGCCGGTGCTGCAGGTCCGCGAGTGTTGTTGCATGCTCCAGATCGTCGGCCAGGTTGTTGACCTCGTCCGGATCAGCGACAACATCATACAGCTCATACTCCGGGCGTCGATCGGCCCAGAACAATGCTGGTGGACCAACCAACTCACCCCGGTCATGCAATACCTGGGCGACGGTGAGTCCAGGGTACTGCAGCACCTTGTATCCACTTTGCACCGAGTACGGTTTATCGGGATGGAAATTGCGAATCAGCTTGAAACGATCGGTCCGGATGCAGCGAATTCGGTCAACAGTATTCCCGCAGCGATCACGCGCGGCGAACACTTCGGTACGTCCATGGAAGTTCTCATCGAGCAGATTGCGTCCCTCCATCCACTGCGGGATCTCCTCACCGGCGACAGCGAGCGTCGCCGCAGTGACATCGAGCAGGCTGACCAGTTCCGCATGGACCGCACCAGCCTTGAGTTGTCCCGGCCAGCGAATCAACAGCGGTACGCGTAGTCCGCCATCGTACAGCCACTGTTTGTCGCGGTAGTGTGGTCGCCCATGATCGCCAAAGAAGAACACGACCGTATTGTCGGTCAGCCCCTCACGGTCGAGCCGATCCAGTACACGACCAACGTGCTGGTCAAGAACTTCGATCGACTGCAGGTAATTCGCCCAATCCGCCCGCACGACAGGATGCTCGGGATAGTAGCTTGGAATCTGTACTGTCGCGGCCCGGTCGCGATTCTGCGCCGTGACAAAATCGCGATGCGGCTCCTTAATCTGCACCTGTGCAAAGAACGGCTGTCCCGGCTGACGGCTCGTCCAGTCCACGCCATCAAACGCCTTGCCTTTCCATTCGAAGTTGTAGTCGGTTTTCCCGGCCTTTGTGAGCGTAGAATTGCCATTGCAAACGAAATATCCCGACCGTCGCATCAGTTCAAACAGCGGCGTCACCGGCTCTGGCAGTGGCCGTTTGACGCTGGTCCGGTGTTGATGCGTGCCGGTCACAATCTGCGTGACACTGGTAATCAACGCTGATCGCGACGACGAACAGACCGGTGCTGTCGCGAATGCATTCAAATAGCGTCTCCCATCCGCAGCAAGCCGATCCATGTTCGGCGTACTGACTCCCTTGTATCCGTAACAGCCCAATTCCGGACTGAGGTCGTCCGCAATGATCCACACAACATTGGGACGCTCGGCGGCTGACGCGACTGCAGTGCCGAATACCAGGACCACGATCACGCACAACGCCACGGAAGCAACATTCCGCTTATCAACTCGGATAGACGAGGAGTTCGACTTCGTTCGCAATACGTGCAGCATGACGGGTTTCTCAGAGAGTTCTGCAATCAGTGAAGGTCAGGGATCGACCTGCAACACTTTGTCAGGGGGGCTGGGCGATTCACGATCCAACGCATCAATCGCAGCCCGATTCGTGCCCATCGCTACACTGGCTTTCCGCGGCTACGAAGCGGATGCAACAGCGCAGGTGGAATTCGCCAAACACCTGTAACTCATCCCTCGGCAATTTACCACCGGAGACGGAGCGGCAACTCGACTTGCGGGAAGTATCTGATCCATGGGGCACGCATCCTGCGACTCGGAGGCACTGCGATCAAGTGGACAACACCGACGCCAGCATCGCCGGTTACGACCACCATCTGTCAGTCACAGCTCTGCTTGCGTCCTCGTAACCCCAAGTCTGGAGGAACCACTCACCGCCTGCTACCATCCCGCTCGCGTGGGACCATCGCAGAACTGGTCGGCGAACGCCGGTCAGCCTGGTTGTGTCCAGTCCGCGTAAGCGCCCGTAGCTCAGTAGGATAGAGCAACGGATTTCTAATCCGTCGGTCGGGGGTTCGAATCCCTCCG
>JAGQQB010000251.1 GCA_020426425.1 Planctomycetaceae bacterium
TCGTCGACTTACGGCATCATGCCGGCGACGCAGTGCAATCAACACCACATTGGCACTGGACTCGTCGGAGCAAATACGCAACGACTCACCGAGTTACTGCGCCGCGAACTGGGGATGGAGTAAATCCCTCCGACAGCTGAGTTACCGATAAGAGGTCTGTGCCGTTACGTCAGCATCAGAACCCGCCGAGGCCGAAGCCCTTCAGCAGTCCTGTCTCAACGGTCCCGTCGGTGATATCGAACATGCCGGGGAAGTCGTGGCCCCAGACTCTGTTGGCCGCCGGGCAGTACTGACGCCCGTTCCCTTCAATCGCGGCCACACCGGGAATTCGGGCGGCGAGCGATGCCGAATGCAGGAACGAATAGCCTGGGCAGGTCAGATCCTGTACGCACAGGAACATCCCGAACTTCTGCGCGGCGGCGGCGGCGAACAAGGCCTCGGTTTGCCCCTTGCAAGCCTTCAGTGCAACTCCGCTGTAACCCTGTTCACGGGCGAGCAGCAGCGACTCGTAGTCGACCAGTGACTCGTCAATCACGATCGGTTTGAGCTTCGCCGCCTGATGCATCTTGTTCTCGGGATGCGCTTTCAAGTTGCGATGCGTAGGCTGTTCGACATATTGAATGCGATCGTATGCGGCGGGATTCTTGCTCTGAATCTGCTTCAGGAAGTCGAGCACATAGTCCACGCTCGCGCACTTCTCGTTGAAGTCGGTTGAGTAGAACCATTCCGAGCAACCACGCTGCTGCTGAGCCTCGGTCGCTACTGCGTCAATCGCTAGCACGCGCTGGACATCCCAGTCGAGATCATCCCCGTTGAGCTTAATCTTCAGGTGGGTCAATCCATCTGCCGCGATCCACTCAGCAAGGGTTTCCGGCAAGCCATCACCGATCTTCTTCTCGACATCGCCGCTAGTCAGCGGATCGAGCGCCCCGACGAGATGATACAGCGGCATGCGCGCTTTAGGTTCCCGCAACGTGTACTGATCGAGGTACTCCCCCTGGAACTGTTCGTCCAGGTACTCAGACAAGTCCCGCGCCATGAACTCTTTCGACAGCGCATTGTAACTGTTGACGTCGTTCACTTTGCCAAACGCATCATGCAATGCGGCATCAATGGGACTGGCGGCCACAAGTTGTGCGAGTTCCGGCAACGGCTCAGACAGCTTGCGCCGCTCGGCTATGACTTTCGCCGAATGGTGATACTCTGCCGACACGTGGAACACGAGATCGATCGGATGACCGTACTCGTCGAGTCCGTCGACCAGACGCACGATCCGTTCCGAAAAGTCCGTCATCGCCGCACTGGTTTCGTCAGGCGTCAACGTCGCCGATGGCCACGCCCACACCTGCCCCACCGGCATGCTGCCAAAGCCCACTGCGTGCTGCTTGGCTTTGTTTTCAACGGTCACCTCAACATTCACCAATCGGTGTTTGTCCATCACGCGACCGCCGAATTTCAGCGGCGTGCGGAATGGGTGATCCTCGTAAGAAATGTTGATGTCAACAACGCGGATGTCGGTAGTCCGGGGCATGATCAAAAATGGGCGTGTTGGAAGAGCGTCGTTCTCGTTCCAGGAGTCCGGTTCACTGAGGAGTCTGTATTCACAGCAGGATGGCCATGGTCAGCAATGCCTCACCGCCGACCACAACGCTGGCGATTCTAAGACCATGCGGCGAAACCATGCAATTGGACTTCGACAGACGAACCCCTCGCATGCGAACGAAATGCCTGGGCGGGACACTACCGACGGTGTTCTTTCCACTAGCTTGGCGAGCGTTCCGTCGAGCGAACCGGCGTGTTGAATCGCGTCAACGACGTCTCGCGGAGGCGACAACGCTTGATGACTGCCTCGGCATTTGATGACTGCGTCGGCGCGTCAGCAACTATGCTCCGCCCGGCAGCAATCGCGCGATCGGTGACCCGTCGGCCAATGCCAGCGGGCGACCGATCGGGGTGATCAGTTCCTCTGCAGGATTCAACCCCAGCCGACTGAGAATCGTCGCATACAGATCCTGCACCTTGATCGGATCGGCGGGATGGGTCTTTTCGGCCTGTGGTCGCTGCCGCTCGCCGTATGCCAACTCCGGGTTGGTTGCCCCGATGAGCACACCACTGTTGAGTCCGCCACCACCGACCACGCAGGAGAACCCGACCGGCCAGTGATCGCGCCCGGCATTGACATTCAACCACGGCGTGCGGCCGAACTCACCGATGCACAGCACAATCGTCGAGTCCCACAGATCTCGGTCGACAAGATCCTGTACCAATGAGGCGAACGCCGGATCAAGAATCTCCGACTGGGCCTTCTGTCCTTCGAAGTTGTTGATGTGCGTGTCGAAACCCTGCAGCGTCACCTGTACCGCACGCACACCGAGTTCTACGAGCCGTCGGGCGACCAGGCAGCCGCGCCCAAATCGGCTGTCGCCATAGCGCTGTTTGGTCTCTTCGGTCTCGTCATCGAGTTCGAGCGCCTGGAGTTGGTCGGAGGTCATCATTGTCAGCGCCTGCTGGACGACATGTTCATGGAGTGTCGCCTCAACTTGGAGTGCCCGCTGTTTGCTGAACGCACTGGAGACGATGCCGAGTCCTTCGAGCCGCCGCTCCTGCCGTTTCTCGTCCACCTGTCGCCGCATGTTACGGATGTTGTTCCCCGGATCGAAAATACGAAACGCATCATACTGATCTCCCAGGTAGCCACCCCGCGGCACACTGAAATTGTCTCCCGTGGCGAGGGCGACATGTTGTGGGATCTCAATGTTCGGATTGGTCATCAGCCGAGCGACAAGCGCCGTCATGGCGGGATGTATGGTCGTCGGATCGGGTCGATACCCAGTCTGGACAAAGTAGGTGCCGCGCTGATGATCCCCTTCTTTCGAAACGAGCGAGCGAATCACCGAAAGATGCCGCATCTGTTCCGCCATTTGCGGCAACGTATGGGCGATCTGAATCTCCGGAGCGGTCGTCTTGATCGGCTGAATGCCGCCGCCATGCTCCGTCTCAGGATGCGGATCCCAGGAGTCGAGATGGCTCTGTCCTCCTGCCATCCAGAGCGTGATCAGCGATGTCGGTCGCTCCGACCCGCGACGCTCAGCGCTGCGGGCTTCAAGCCCCGGCAACAGATACGAGACGCCCAATCCTGCCGCCAGTTGCAAGACCTCGCGACGGCTCACCTGTCGCAACCAATGATGCACACTTCGATGCATGACCGTTGACCTCATGCGTTCGACAGAACTCGGTACGTAGCGGCAATCACCGCGCGACTGAGGTCCATCAATGATTCCAGGAAAACTCCGGCGAGTTGAACAGGTCCCAGTACAGATCCTGCGCCACCGAATTACGGTTCCGTCGTGGTTCGTCGTTCCACAGTTTTACGAAGAACTCCGTTTCCTGCGGCGTTGGTCGACGCGTGAGACACACCAGGTACGCGGTCTCGATCATCTTCTCCGGCGTCGACGCCGCACCGGCGATACGACCAGTGGCAAGGAACGGATTCGGCTCTGTCAACTCGCGCGACAAATTACCGTTCATTCGCAGCAGCGCTTGCGGGATGGTGCCAACCCGTTCCTGCAATTCATCGACCCCAGGATCGCCAAACTGCTCTACAAAGTTGTTCTCGCGCGCGAATCGGAGGAACCGCGTCAACAAATGCGAGTTCTGATCGACCGTATGGATGTACGTCGCCTGCAGCATCGACCCGATCACCTGCTCCGGACGTAATCGCACCAGCGGAAAGACGCCCCACGTTTCTTCGGTCAGTTCAAAACGCGTCCGCAACTCGTCCACTTCACGATCTGACAACGCCTCTAAATCGACATTTGCTGTCTCTGGATGGACCGACGACATCCGAAATGCCTGTGTGCTCGCGATCACGCGAATCAGGCGCCGCAGATCGCAGTCATGTGCGCGGAAGTCCGCCCCGAGCAGATCGAGCGTTCGCAAATCAGGATCGACGTCTGGATCAGGCAGATCATCGACCGGTCGATCCTGACGGAACGGCTCGCCAAACATCAGCGCCCAGACTCGGTTCGCAATCGCTCGTTCAAAACGCTGATTCTCGGCATGGGTAATCCAAGCCGCGAGCTCGAATCGTGTACGGCCTTCGTCTCCGCACCATTCATCAGAAAACGGGACCGCCGGTTCCACAAGTCGGCCCTCGTCGTCGCTCTCCTCGGCTTCCTTGATGCGATACTGCTTCTTCTTGCGATCAACGACGCCAGCGGGCGTTAGGGCGAGCTTGCCGTAGAACGCCGTCAGTCCTTCGAACTCCGACTGCTTCCAATGATCGAACGGATGATCGTGACATTGTGCGCAGTCGATCCGCTGCCCAAGAAACGCCCTCGTCGTGCGCGCGGTGAGTTTACTTGGATCGAAACTGCCGTTGGCGAACGCCGCTGTCAAGAAGTTGACTTCCCCATCACCGGTCCAGACCCCTTCCGCCGCGATCATCTCCCGCACAATCTGATCGTACGGCACATGGTCCGCGAGTTGCCCCGACAACCATGCCTTGAACCGATCGCGTCGAAAGATGACGAACTGCCCCTCTTCGACTCCGACATACGCCCGGGCCAGTCGCTCGGCGAAATAGTCGGCGAACCGTTGATCTTCGAGCATTCCGGCGACCCAGTGATCGAGTCGATCGGCTCGATCATCTGCTTCAAACCGGCGAATTTCTTCCAGGGAAGGAATCGTCCCATGCAGCGCGAGGCTAAGGCGTCGCAGAATCGTGAGATCGTCCGCGACTGGTGCCGGCGTCACTTCTCGTTCTGCCCACAGGCGCGCCAGTTCCGCATCGACCTGAGCAGCAGCCGTCTGGACCGAAGTCACCTGTGGAGGATCGCTCGACGGCAAGTCTCGCGGCTTAGGCGGTCGCGTAGCGGCTGACGTCAGCGCCAGCACGCCAACAACCACCAGAATCGCCCACAGGATGGACCACTGCCGCTTCACGTTGACTCACTTGCTGTTGTCGACACGGCGAATCAAACCCAACTGGTTGACCATCGACCAGCGGAAACACCGCTCCTTCAGTTTACCGCAACACCACGAATTCGGTTTCGCTCCATGGACAGAATGTCGATAATTCTCGTGAAACCAGAGCCTCGTGATTTTGGTAGGCTTTGAAGACGAACACTTAACCGACAGTCGCCCGACAAGACACCGCCTACCTCATGTCCGATTCTGACGGATCCCATGCACTGCTGAGCGGCCAATCTGCGGCACACTTAAGTGTAGATGCAGATGAATTGGTCGACGTCGAATTGGTCGAAGAGCGTGGACGCGAACCGCAGACCAATCCTGGGCTGCTCCCCCTCGACGAACATTTCCCAACAGCACCTGTCCCGTGGCGAAATCCGCTCCGGTTTGCCTGGTGGCTGATTCGGATGGTGTTCGCCTTCGCCAGTCTGTTCCTGGTGCTGGCCGTCGTGGCGGCGATTCCAATCGTGAATTTCATCGCGCTCGGGTATTTGCTCGAAGTCGAAGGCCGCATGGCCCGGACTGGTCGGTTTCTGAATTCGTTTCCGTATCTGAATCAGGCGCCGCGGCTTGGAGCGATCGCGCTCGGCGTGTGGGTCTTTTTGCTCCCACTGCGATTGCTGGGAAGCTGGGCGGCGGACGCGCATCT
>JAGQQB010000252.1 GCA_020426425.1 Planctomycetaceae bacterium
AGGGGTGCTCAAGGAAGAACTGCTGAATCTGTCCAAGCAGAACCCTGAAGAGATCGCCCTGCTCCGCACAACTCCAGCCGCCGGATCGATCGGTACGTGCCGCTACAAGCTCAAGCCGAAGCAGACCGAGGATTTCGATCGACTGATGGAGATCTTCAAGGCCCACGATGTCGGGTACTTCTGCTACATCGGCGGCAACGATTCGATGCATACCGCCTACACGGTTGCGAATCTCGCCCGTGAACGGGGACTCGACATGGTCGGCATTGGCGGACCGAAGACCATCGACAATGACGTCGGGGATAGCGAGTTCAAACTGGTCGACCACACCCCCGGCTATGGCTCGACGGCGCGCTACTGGGCGCACTACATCCAGCAGGCGAACGAAGAGAACAACGGTTCGTGTCCTGCCGACCCAGTGCTGGTGATGCAGGCGATGGGCCGCAAGATCGGATACATCCCTGCCGCCGCCCGACTGGCCGATCCGAAGCGCGAAATGCCGCTGCAGATTTATCTCGCCGAACGTGAAGTGACCATCGACCAGATTCACGACAACATCAACCAGATGCTCAAAGAACGCGGCCGCGCGATGGTCGTCGTCAGCGAAGGTTTGTCGATCACTGGCCTGGAGATTCCCGAAGAGTTCATCGTTCGCGACTCGTTCGGCCATCCGACCTTTTCGTCGAGCAAGATTACCGTCGCTCAAATGCTGACGAACGCGCTCAACGATCGCGGTCTCGCCGTGAAAGGTGCCGCCCGTTGCAACGTGCCGGGCACGCACCAGCGCAATGATATGGTGTATGCCTCGACCGTCGACCTGGAAGAGTCGTACTACGTCGGCCAGAAGGCAGCACTGCTGGCCGCCGCTGGCGAGCATGGGTACATGTCGACGATTCTGCGAAACGACTGGGACAACTATCAGGTCCGGTACGACAAGGCTCCATTGGCCGAGGTCGCCGAGAAAGACCGCAAGTTCCCGGACGAGTGGATCACCAAGTGTGGCACCGATGTGACCGACGAGTTCCTCAAGTACGCCCGACCACTGATCGGCGACAACTGGGTCAGCGTCCCGATGATCGACGGCCGCCTGCGCCTGGCTCAGCTGAACACCGGCAAGGAAATGTTCGCCGACCAGAAGCTGTCAGCCTACGTGCCCCAGGCCGATCGGATGTGATGAGGCGGTACGCACGAAATTCGGATTTCGAAATCCGAAACAAATTCGAAGGACCGAGTTAGGCCTCACGCGAAGGCGCGGAGGCGCGAAGCCAAGGAAGGTGATGGTCACACCGAGGACTTGTCGACATGACTGAGAATGAGATTGGCAAGATCATCGTTGATTGTGCCTTTCGAGTTCATAAGGCCCTCGGACCAGGACTGCTGGAGTCAGTGTACGAAGTTGCCTTGTCACATGAATTGACCAAGGCCGGCTTCACGGTCGCCCGCCAGGTGCCCATTCCAGTCGTGTATGATGGAGTGCAATTCGAAGAGGGGTTTCGTGCGGATCTAGTGGTGAACGAATGCGTTCTCATTGAACTGAAGTCCATCGAGGCCATCGCCCCAGTTCACAAAAAACAGTTGCTAACCTACTTGCGTCTCTCCGACAAAAGACTGGGCTACCTGATCAACTTTGGTACCGAGCTGTTCAAACAAGGGGTTTCCAGGGTCGTCAACGGAGCCGAAGACTGGCGGAACGAAACCTGATGAGCAGAATCCAGAAGTCCTTCGCGGCTCCGCGCCTTCGCGTGAGACTTATACAACCTTGCACCAGGACACCCCCATGGGTCTGTTTGACAAACTGAAATCCGCGCTTCGCAAGACGACGAATCTGTTGCGGACTGATGTGCGCGATCTGTTCAAAGCCGGAGAAATCCTCGATGAAGAGAAGCTCGAAGAGTTTCATCGAGGGCTCATCACGAGCGACATGGGTGTCGTTGCGGCTGGCGAGGTGATTGACGAACTTCGCCAGCAGTTCGGTGGGCGGACGATCATTCCGGCTGAGATTTGGGCGCTGGTGAAGTCGAACCTGAAGTCGCAACTCAAGGGTGATGGAGACGTCACCTGGGATGTGAACGACGCCTGTTCTCCGCTCAAGCTTGCCAGTGATGGGCCAACGGTCATTCTGGTGTGCGGGGTCAATGGCGTCGGCAAGACGACATCGATCGCGAAGCTCGCCAATTATCTGACCAAGGCGGGAAAGAAGGTCGTTCTGGCTGCTGGTGACACCTTCCGGGCGGCGGCGATCGAGCAACTCACGATGTGGAGTCAACGAATTGGCTGCACCATCGTGACCAAGGAGCACGGCGCCGATCCTGCCAGCGTGGCCTTCGAAGGTTGCCAGAAAGGCGTAGAACTGGGTGCTGACATCGTGCTGATCGACACCGCCGGTCGCCTGCAGACGCAGCAGAACCTGATGCAGGAGCTGACGAAGATTCACCGCGTGATCGGTAAGGCGATCCCCGGGGCTCCGCACGAGAGTCTGCTGGTGCTCGATGCGACGACCGGGCAGAACGGACTCTCGCAGGCATCGAAGTTTTCCGAAGCGGCTCACTGCACCGGCATTGTGCTCGCGAAACTCGATGGGACAGCGAAAGGGGGCGTGGTCGTTGCCATTCGCAAACAGATGGGAATCCCGGTGAAGTACGTCGGCGTCGGCGAACAGATGGACGATCTGCAACTCTTCTCACCGGACGATTTCGTTGAAGCGTTGATCGCCGAAGCGTGAGTTGCGTCTGCTGAAGTTCTTCGCGTCGTGTGGATCACAATGCCTCAGTGTCGTCCGACTCTCCGAGTCGGATTGAGTCCCGTTGGAGCGGGGGACTTGTATTAGCGGCTTGTTGTCGCCGAAGGACTCGGCACGATTCGGAGAATCGTGCGACACTATGGCAAGTCGCGTTTGCCCACTGATCGAATGGCATCTCGCATGTTGGCTCAGGTGTGTCCGTCGCGGGCATATGTTCTCTTTTGATTTGGATCGACGCCATGCCTTCAAGCGAACATGCCATTCGGCTCGCCGGTCCGTGGGAGATGCTCAACGGCGAAGAGTGGCTCCGCGTGAACTTGCCTGGTGACCTTCCGAAAGAACACTTGGCATCGGGCGACGAACAAGGGCTGATCCGACTGCGTCGCTCGTTCCATTGCCCGACAAATCTCGGCGACAGCGATTCGGTCGATGTGGAGATTCCGACGAATTTTGGAACCATCCTGGCAGTGCAGCTTGATGGTCAACCGGTTCCGCTCAGCCCTCGGGGAGAGCGACGTCACGATCTGACCTCGCTGGTGCATCGTTTCCATCGCCTGGAACTGACGGTTAAGCCGCTGGCATCGACCCAATTCGACGCGCCGCGACTGTTGATCACGACAGGCGACTGACCACAGACTCGTTATTTCGTTTCGGTCAGTTTCGTGAGTGAAAGAACGCTCCCGCGGGCACCGAATCCGCAACTGCGCATGGACAGGACTTCCCTCATGGTCGATAATTGAAAGCGATCGATTTGAGTTTCGTTTGACTGGAAACGACCATGTTGTCCGACCTCTTTTCCCCCTGCTGTCCGTATCTGTCGCGGCGTGACATGTTGATGTCCGCCGGAACCGGATTCGGGGCGTTGGCACTGTCGAGCCTGTTGTCTGAGCAGAACGTTCTGGCCGATGTGCTCGGGGGCATTCCGCGTCCACAACTGCGGCCGAGGGCGAAAAGTGTCATCTTCCTGTTCATGGAAGGTGGGCCGAGTCAGATGGACACGTTTGACCCCAAGCCCAAACTCAACGAACTCGCCGGACAGCCGCTGCCGCCGGGTTACAAGAAAGTGGTCACGGCGATGGGGGAAATCAATTCCCCGTTGCTAGCCTCCAAGCGGCAGTGGAAGCAGTATGGCGAAAGCGGCACGTGGGTCTCCGACTGGTTACCGTACACGGCGCAATGTGTCGATGACATCGCGGTGATTCGCTCATGCTGGACGAATGGAATCAACCACTCGGGCGGTGTCTGCCAGATGAACACCGGGACTCCGCTCGCTGGGCGACCATCGTTGGGAGCGTGGGTTAGTTACGGACTCGGCACCGAGAATCAGAATCTGCCCGGCTTCGTGGTCATGACCGACTCGACATCGCAGGTGACGAATGGCGCCCGCAACTGGAGTGCAGGGTTCATGCCAGCGGCCTACCAGGGCACGCAACTGAATCCTGGCGGCGAACCGATTGAGAACCTGAACAACCCCAAGGGGATTTCGTCGTCGCGGCAATCGGACAAACTGCGACTGCTCAATCAGCTCAATCAGATGCATCTGGAACCACGCGCGTTCCAAACGGAACTGGAAGCCCGCATTCGCAGCTACGAACTCGCGTTCCGCATGCAGGCGCATGCACCGGAAGCGATTGACCTCTCCGAAGAGACGGCAGCGACCCAGCAGTTGTACGGTATGGACGATAAGAAGACGGAAGTCTACGGTCGCAACTGTCTGCTCGCGCGGCGTCTGGTCGAACGCGGTGTACGCTTCGTGCAACTCTATCACGGAGCCGGGAGTCGCTGGGATGCGCACAGCGGCATCGAACGCAATCACAGCGAGAACTGTGAGAAGATGGATCGACCGGTCGCAGGATTGCTACAGGATCTCAAGCAGCGGGGACTCCTGGATGAAACGCTCGTGGTGTGGGGCGGTGAGTTTGGCCGCACGCCCATGAGCGAAAAGGGCGATGGCCGCGATCACAATCCGACCGGGTTCACCATGTGGATGGCGGGCGGTGGAGTGCAGGGGGGACAGACGATTGGCGCGACCGACGACCTCGGCTTCCATGCGGTCGAAGACCGGCTGCATGTGCATGATCTACACGCCACGATTTTGCACCTGCTGGGACTGGACCACGAGCGGCTTACGTTCCGCTACAGCGGCCGTGACTTCCGATTGACCGACGTGCACGGACGTGTTGTGCGGGAGATCATGATTTAGCGTGATGCTATTCCGATTCGTGTGTAGGCAGCGGGTATGGCAAGACTGCCAGCACGATCGACTCGTAAGGCTGTTGCTGGCCCGCTTCGTATAGGCACGCGATGCGACCGTCTGGCAAGGTTGCCAAGTCCGAATAAGCACTCGGCCCGGAGTGCAACACCAGGTCTTCCGTCCACGAGCTGCCATTGTCTCGGCTGACGCGCAGTGTCATTGCCGTTCGCTTGTCACGGCTGGCAGGGTTGCTGAACAGGATCGCCGAACTCGCCTCGTTCTGCCCATCTTGCACGCGAACGCGTTCGATCGCCGCCTGACAAATGGGTTCGATCAGCGTCTCATCGAACTGCTGGTCGCTCCAAGTCTATCCGCCATCGTTACTGAAGGCGACCTGGCGTGCCTTGTGGGAACGATCATAGTTTCGCATGTTCAGTAGTAACCGTCCGTCGTCGAGTTCCACGACTTCGCATTCATTGACCTGGTGCTGAGGCGAGGAGCCGCCAAGTCTCCAGGACGCACCGTGATCATCCGAGTAGATGACGTGCGAGTAATAGTGTTTCGTCTGAGCTTGGATATGGTCGCAGGGAATCACCAGTCGGCCCTGATGTGGGCCGGCTTCCATCTGGATGCCGCTGCCGGGCCCGGTGGCATACCATGTCCAATCTGGCA
>JAGQQB010000253.1 GCA_020426425.1 Planctomycetaceae bacterium
GTACGTCGCCGCGTATTCGTTCTTCGACGCACTCGCGATCGTGTTCGGGAATGCCATCCGTGGTGCGGGCGATGTCCGCTTCTCGCTGTATCTGAGTTCGTTACTCGGCTGGTTCGTGATGGCGATTCCGTGCTTTGTGATCGCCAACTACACCTCCGTGGGACTGTACGGCTGCTGGGCGGCAGCGACCGCGAACATTGTGTTGCTCGGCATTGGCATGATGTTGCGCTTCCGTCAGGGACACTGGCGTACGATGCGCGTGATCGAGTGAGCGTTGAGCGTTGAAGGGCCTGCGGCCCTCGTTGAGAGTCGCTCCGCGACTGTTGAGAGTTGATGGCTGACGGCTGACGGCCAACCGCCCTTTTCAGCGGCAAGAATCTTCGGGCTGAACCCTTTTCGTCGGATGAGGTTTTGGCCACAATAGGGGCAGCCCTTTGTGCCGTCGCGCGGTTGTGCCGGTACGGAGGGTTTTCCCGTTTCTGGATTTGTCTCCGCCTCGTCGCGGAGCATGAGGTCACTGCTGATGATTGAACCAGCACATGCATGGACTGCGGTCGATGCCGCCGATCTGTATGAAGTTCCCCGCTGGGGAAAGTCCTATTTCTCCGTGTCGGCAGAGGGGCATTTGCTGGTGCATCCTGATCGCGATCCTCAGCGCTCGATCGACATGAAGGAACTGGCCGACCGGTTGCAGTTGCGCGGGCTGGACCTGCCGATCCTGGTCCGGTTCAACGGGATTCTGAAGGATCGCATGCGCGAGCTGCACGACTGCTTCGCGAAGGCGATCGCCGATCACGACTATAAAGGGCGCTACTCGTTCGTCTACCCGATCAAGGTGAATCAGCAGCGGGAGGTGGTCGACAAGATCGTCGAGTACGGTCGGCAGTACGGCTTCGGACTCGAAGCTGGCAGCAAGCCAGAACTGCTCGCGGTGGTCGCCGTGAGCGAACCGCACATGCCGATCATCTGCAACGGGTTCAAAGATGATGAGTTCATCGAAACCGCCATGTTGGCGCTCAAGATGGGCCGCAACATCATTCCGGTCGTCGAGAAGTATACAGAACTCGAACTCGTGCTGCGGTATGCCGAAAAGGTGGGCGTGCGTCCGCAGATCGGTATGCGGGTGAAGCTCGCTTCGCGTGGATCCGGCCGCTGGCAGTCCTCAGGCGGATACCGGTCCAAGTTCGGCCTCACCGTCGCTGAGACACTGCGCGGCTTGCAGGAACTCGAATCGCGCGGCATGACCGACTGTTTCAAGCTATTGCATTTTCACTTGGGAAGTCAGATCACCAACATTCGACAGGTAAAAGGGGCGATTAACGAAGCGGTTCGAGTGTACTGCGAACTGTCGCGACGCGGCGCGGGATTGGAGTATCTCGACGTGGGGGGCGGGCTCGGAGTCGACTACGACGGATCGCAGACGAACTTCGAATCGAGCATGAACTACACGCTGCAGGAGTACGCGAACGACGTCGTCTACCACATCCAAACGGTGTGCGATGAAGCGGGTGTCAAGCATCCCACGATCATCTCGGAGAGCGGTCGGGCAGTAGCCGCGTATCACAGCGTGTTGCTGTTCGGCACGCTGGGAGTGACCTCACAAGGGAACGTGGCTGAAGTCCCCAAGTCGATTCCCGATGAGTACGAACAGCCCATTCACGACCTGATGATGACCTACCAGGAAGTCACCGCGCGCAACGTGCTCGAAGCGTATCACGACGCGCAGCAGGCGCTCGATATGGCGATGAATCTGTTCAGCACTGGCTACCTGCCGCTGGAACAACGGGTCATTGCCGAGAATCTGTACTTCGCTATCAGTCATAAGATTCGGCGGCTGATCAAGGACCTGGAATACGTGCCGGATGAACTGACCGGACTCGACCGGTTGCTGTCCGATACCTACTTCTGCAACTTCTCGCTGTTCCAGTCGATGCCGGACAGCTGGGCCATTAAGCAACTGTTCCCGATCATGCCAATCCATCGGCTGAACGAGCGGCCCACACAACATGCTGTGCTCAGCGACATCACATGCGATTCCGATGGGAAGATTGACTGCTTCATTGATCGTCGCGATGTAAAGCGGACGTTGCGACTGCACAACTTCGACGGGTCAACCTACGTGCTGGGGGCGTTCCTGATTGGTGCGTATCAGGAGATCCTGGGCGATCTGCACAACCTGCTCGGCGACACGAATGCCGTGCATGTTGAGTTGGGCGACGATGGCCAAGTTGTGCTGGACGCGATCATCAAAGGAGACACCGTGGCCGACGTCCTCAAGTACGTGCAGTTCGATGCTGGTGACATGATGGCCCGACTGCAGCGATCGGTGGAAGTCGCCGTTCGAGAAGGGCGACTCGACCATCAACAGGCGGGCCGCTTCGTGAAGTACTACGAGGAAGGACTGCACGGGTACACGTATCTGGAAGAACCGTAGGGAGGGGTGAGAGAGTTGGGCTGATTCATTCATCGTGGTCAGCGAGTTGTCGCTAGGATGTGTGGACATTCAATCGGATTGGCAACTGAGCCGATTCAGGCGAGCCGAGGGCCGTCAGGCCCCGGATGCGGTCGGTCGGGTGCCAGTCCATCCGGGTGCTGACGCACTCCGGCTCGCCTGCAACGCCGTTTCCCCGGAAAAATCCCATTCACAGGATGTCGACTCACCCTAGTCCCTGGTCCCTAGACCTTCGTCGCCCGCCATCAACAAATTGGGAGATCCAACATGCGATCGGTTTTACTCTCGATCATGCTTGTGCTGGCTGTGGCGCCAGTCCTCGGTCAGGCGGACGATGACGTGGCGACGCTGCGTGAGCAGGCGCTGGTGGCGATGCGTCGATCGACGGCCTACTTCACCGATCACGTCGCTTTGCGCGGCGGTTACGTCTACTACTACTCCCTCGATCTGCAAACCCGCTGGGGCGAAGGTCGGGCGTCGGAAACGCAAGTCTGGGTGCAGCCGCCGGGAACACCAGCGGTCGGGCTCGCCTATCTCGCAGCGTACGACGCAACTGGCGAGCAGCAATTCCTCGATGCCGCGACGGCCACCGCTCAGCCGCTCCTGTTTGGGCAACTCAAGTCTGGCGGCTGGTCGCATGCGATCGACTTCGATCCCAAAGGGGGCCGGTCGGGTGATTATCGCAACGGGCAGGGGCGCGGGAAGAACTACTCCACGCTGGATGACAGCACGACCCAAACGGCGCTCCTGTTCCTGATGCGGCTGGATCAGGCGCATCAGTTTAAGCAGCCAGAGATTCACGAAGCGGCACAGTTTGGACTCGAGGCGTTGCTTAAGGCGCAGTTCCCCAACGGGGCTTTTCCGCAAGTCTGGGCGGGGCCAGTTGCCGATCAACCTGTACTGCCCGCGGCCTATCCGAAGTACGATTGGAAGACCGAGCACCGGATCAAGGAATACTGGAATCTGTATACGCTCAACGACGATCTCGCCGGCGACATCACGCCGACGCTGCTCGCTGCGGCGGAGATCTACAACGACGAGCGACCCCGCACAGCGCTCCGCAAATTGGGAGACTTTCTCATCCTTGCTCAGATGCCAGAGCCGCAGCCAGCCTGGGCGCAGCAATACAACTACGACATGCATCCCTGCTGGGCCCGCAAGTTTGAACCGCCGGCGATCACGGGCCATGAATCGCAGGATGCCATTCGCACGTTGATGGCGGTTTATCGACTCACCGGGGACGAAAAATACCTGCGCCCGATTCCAGCAGCACTGAAGTATCTGCGGAGTTGTGAGTTGTCCGATGGGCAGTTGGCCCGGTTCTACGAACTGCGGACGAATCGTCCATTGTACATGACCAAGGACTATCAGCTGACCTACGATGATGCCAGTGTTCCCACGCACTACGGGTGGAAGCAGCGGCATCAACTCGACAAACTGGAGCAGGAATACAAGCTGATGCAGGCGGGCGAATCGACGCACAAGCCGCGTTCAATTCGCAGCCTCAGTGCCGACGCCCGCAAGATCCTCCGCGAACTGGACGATCAGGGACGCTGGGTGAGCGTTGTCTCTGGTGGACGAGTGACTGGTCAGCCCAAGTTCGGCGACGTTCGCGAATACTTGTCGAGCGAGGATTTCAGCGAGAATCTGACCCGGCTCGCGGAGTTTGTGGCTGCCAGTCAATAGTGGGGCATTGGTATTCAGAGGTGAGTCGGAGTTCCGACGAGAGCGGCAGTCGGCCGAGCATCGCAAGTCGATTTCTGCCGACTGCCAACAACCGACTAGCCACTTAGGAAAGTCTGAAGGTCATGGACCAGGTCATCATTATTGGAGGTGGGGTTATTGGGCTGACCGCTGCCTACGAACTGTGTCAGGCGGGGTTTCGCGTCCGTGTGCTTGATCAGGCAGAGCCCGGCCAGGAAGCCTCCTGGGCCGGAGCGGGAATGATTCCGCCCGGCGCGCCGGGGTCGCAGCCAGTTGTGCTGCAGCAACTCGCGACCGAATCGACGCAGTTGTGGTCGGAACTCTCTGAACGATTGCGCGAAGAGACTGGTATCGACAATGGTTACCGGGTGTGCGGCGCAGTGCATCTGGCGACCGCTTTCGAATCATTGGTCGCACAGCAGGCCGACTGGCAGGCGGGAGGAGTGGATGTCGAACTGCTGGATCATGCCGCCGTTCGCGGTCTGATTCCACCCATCACCGAATCGGTGTCCCACGCAATCCATCTCCCTCGCGCGGCACAGGTGCGGAATCCTTGGCATCTGCTCGCACTGCGGACAGCATGTGAGCGGAGTGGAGTGGAGATCCTGGCGCAGCATGCGGTGCGGGAAATCGTGGTGAACCAGGGACGCGTCAGCAAGTTGAAGACAACGCATGGAGTCTTTCGAGGACAGCAGATTCTGGTGACTGCCGGCGCCTGGAGCGCGGATCTGCTTGACAGTGTTGGTTGCTCGATCGACATCGGCCCAGTCCGTGGTCAGATCGTCTTGCTGAAGTCGGACCAGCCGCTGTTTCGCGTAACGCTGGAACAGGGACCGCGCTATCTCGTGATGCGCGAAGATGGTCATGTGCTGATTGGATCGACCGAGGAATGGGTCGGCTTTGAGAAACGCAACACTGTTGCTGGGATCGCCGGGTTGTGCCAGTTTGCATCGGAGTTGATCCCGGGTCTCGACGATTTGACACTGCAGCGATGCTGGTCGGGCCTGCGACCGCATGCGCCGCGCGGCTTGCCGTATGTCGGCCAGGTACCGGGCCTGAAGAATCTGTTCGTTGCGGCAGGCCACTTCCGCGCTGGCCTGTCGAACTCGCCAGCGACTGCCCGACTCATTTGCGATCTGCTGCTGGGGCGCGAGGTAAATCCGGTTTACAAGGCGTTGGGGGTCGGCCGGCCGCTTTGAGACCCATTGGTTCTTGGCAGTCGGCGTGAGCAGGGATCCTGCCGTTGCGCATGCACACCGCTTGCAGTGGCTATTGCACGCTCCCCCAAAATCACTCGCCAACTGCTAACAGTTATCCGCCAACCGACCATCATCGGTCCAGCCCCGTTCGTGGTAGTACATCTGTCGCAACTCGAGGAACCGTTCGCGCGTGAGCACTGCGCCCCGGTTGGGGCCAGATGGGATTGGTGAGTCGAAGAACCGTTGTGG
>JAGQQB010000254.1 GCA_020426425.1 Planctomycetaceae bacterium
TCCAGTTCGACCCTCTCGACGCCTCCTGTGTCGGGAGGGTCGCTGTGTTTCCAGTCCGTCAAGCACGGCCAATGTGTCGGTATGCTTGCCCATCAGCGATCAATCATCAATCATCAATCGATCTTCACTCCCCACTTTGATGTTCAACTGTTGATAAGACATCGCCCGTGATCGAGAACGCTGTCTCGCCTGCACGTGTTCCCCCCCGTCCGAATGCCACTTGGATCGTTTGGCTGGCCGAAGGGTGCGGACTCGGACGCGCACAGCAGGCGCCGGGCACCTGGGGAAGTCTGCTGGGGCTGCCGTTGGTATGGCTACTGCAGTTGTCCCCATGGCCAGAATGGACCTGTGGAATCGCGGCGGTGGGGATGTTTCTTATTGGCATTCCTGTGTGTGCGGCAGGCATGCGGTACTATCAGAAGCCGGATCCTGGGCACGTTGTGTTCGATGAGATCGCTGCGTTCCCAATCGTCTTCTTGCTCGTGCCACTCAATTGGTGGTCGGCGCCATTGGGGTTCGGACTGTTCCGGCTGTTCGACATCGCCAAACCCTGGCCGATCAGTCGCGCGGAACGGATTCCTGGAGCGACGGGCGTGATGGCTGATGACACCATTGCCGGTCTTCTCGCCGCGATTCCGCTTACTCTGCTTTACTTGTGGCTGTTGGCGAATTGAGTTTGCGTTGGTCAGCCAACTCCCGCTGTTTCTTGAGCGTCGCTCGGCGATCGAGCGTCATGGCCAAGACACACAAGAAGGCGACGATGCCGGTCTCTATGAAAATGATCGTCGCACCGTGACGATTCATCAGTTGATTCAGTGGCGCCGCAGGATCGCCAATACTCGCGACGCACCACATGAGCAGCGTGACACAGAACACAAACCCGGATACTGTGACCGGCAGAAAGTAATGCCGCCCCGGATCGGTCTGATCGAGATCAACCGGGTCCGTCTGGGGCTCATCGGGCGGCGGGTTATGTGATGACTCAGTCATGGGCGGATCGCAATTGCTCTCATCCCTGGAATGGCACGGTGGGAACCTGTCGTTCAAAGCTGCTGCATCGTACGGCGATGCAGCAGGTCACGAATCTGTCGCACCAGGGAGGCGACAATTCCGCCGACCACGAGCAGTTCGCCGACGACGATGAAGGGATAGTGTGGCGGAATTCCGGTCGCACCGCGAATCGTCAGCAGGACCAGGTACGCCGCACAAGATGCTCCGGTCATCATCCAGACCAGACTGGGCTGATACCAAAACGAGGCCGCGACAATCAGTAGAGAATAACCCACCGCGAGCGATTCGACTGGTCCTTCGGCGAAGCTGACCGCTGTTGTGAAGATGGCGACATCGATCAATACCCAGATGCCACGCACCAGTCGCGGATACAAATCGTGCGTGAGCATGCGCTGCAAGCCGACGCACGTCAACGTCCACACCAGCAGGGCCGACATCACCGGAATGTACGGTGCTCGACGTTCGGTTGCGTTGAACTCTGCCCAGGAGAGGATCAGCGCCAGGACCAGGAAACCGACCAACCGGGCCACCAGGGCCGGTTCACGACGCACCCAGCGCTGAAACTGACTCAGCCAATCGAGTGCCGGCAGTTGGATCGGTTCGCGTTCCAGATACCGTCGCAAGTCGTCGGCGAGCGCAGCCGCCGATGGGTACCGATCCGTCGGCGAACGTTCGAGGCAGCGCAGGCAGATCTGTTCCAGTTCGCGTGGTATCGACCGTTTGAGTCGCCTTGGTGGAATCGGTTCGGAGTCGCGTAAGCGCAGTAACTGATCCAGCGGACTTGCCTCAGCGTACGGTGGGCGTCCTGTGAGCAACTCGTAGAAGATGGCTCCGAGACTGTAGATATCGCACGCGGCGGCGGGCGGCTGACCATCACCCCATGCCTGTTCCGGAGCCATGTATGCCGGCGTGCCGACAATCATGCCGCTGGCGGTTCCAGTTTCGTCCTGATCGAACGCCTTGGCGAGCCCAAAGTCGGTGACATACGGGATGCCTTCACGGTCGAGCAGGATGTTCGCCGGTTTCAAGTCCCGATGAATGATTCCCTCATGGTGCAGATAGTCGACCGCGAGTGCAATCTGATGCAGCATGCGGACGGCTTCATCGGGCGCGAACGCATGTGAACGCAACTGATCGGCCAGACTGCCGCCGAGCATGTGCTGCATCGCCAGATAGTGAATCCCGTCCTGTTCACCGACATCATGCACACGCACGATGTTGGGATGCTGCAGCCCAGCCGCCGCGCGTGCTTCGCGATAGAATCGGTGCACTTCAGCGTCAGAGGCCCACTCGCTCGACCGAATCAGTTTGACCGCGAATGTCGCCTTCAGTGACACATGCCGAGCACGATAGACAACCCCCATGCCGCCGCGCCCGAGCTCTTCTTCCAGCTCATACGGCCCGAGCGACCGCAGCGCGCGAATGGACGAGTTGCCGGGTGGCGACGGTCCACGGACATACCGCGTTTCCGGATCAGTGGACCGATCAGACAGGTCCTCTAACGAAGCCATGCACCGCAGCATCCCCGGCAACTCAGGATGTCGCTGCAGGACATCACGCGGCAACAGTACCGAAAACCGCTGCTCCGGCTCCTTCGCCACCAGCGGCGCATACTGTTCGAGCAGATCGAACAGTTCCGCATCTTCAGGGCTGAGATCTTCAGACATGTTGAAGCGTTGAAGCGTTGAGGCGTTGAACGGGATCGACTTGAATTCGATGCTCTCCACTCCCGATTCCCCACGCCTAGCCTAACAGGACCCTTTCCTGGGGATACTCATACCGAATCGCAGGGGCCTCGCCCGCCAGTGCCAGCAGCAAGGTGAGTGGACCCACACGGCCCAGGAACATCGCGAAAATGACCACCAGCCGCGATGCGTGGGAGAGTGACTTCGTGGTCGAGATGCTCGTTCCATCGGGCATTTCGACAGAGGTCGAGACGCCGACCGTTCCCACGGCGCTGGTCGCTTCAAACATGTGGTCGAGCAACCGTTCGGGCTGATCTTCGATCATGACAATCAGAATCGTGGTTGCCATGATGGACATCACTGTGACGAACAAGATCGCGAGTGCACGGTTCACGGTCACCGACGGAATCGAACGGCCGCCCGCTTCGACATGGTCCCGTCCGCGCATCACGCTGATCATTCCGAGCGCTGCAATCGCCATAACGACTGTCTTCACTCCGCCCCCCGTCGAACCGGGCGACGCTCCGACCACCATGAGCATGATTGCTAGCAGTTTCGTCGCGGGCGTGAGGTCCCCCAGTTCCACGGTGTTGAACCCTGCCGTGCGAAACGTGACCGCTTGAAACCACGCGTCGGCCAGACTGATGGGGGTCTCCGTTTCGGTCCGCACTCGCTCCAACCCCAGAATCGTCAGCGTGCCAAACACGAGCAGCAAGAGGGTCGTGGTAATCACCAATCGTGAGGTGAGGGTCAGCCGGACTCGCTTCTCAGGTTCGTCAAAGGGGGACTTCACCGAGCGTCGCAGAAACGAGGTCAGACACATCAGCACGTTGTACAGCACGGCGAAACCGAGTCCGCCGATGATGATCAACCCGGCCAACACACCGCTCACCGTCCAGCGATCTCCCATGCCAACGAAGCTGTTGTCGGTCAGGGCGAACCCGGCGTTGCAGAACGCGCTCACGGCGTGAAACAACGACTGAAACAACCGTTCCGGCCAGGGCATGCCAGCAAAATGCGGCCACAGCATGATCGTACCCAGCAGTTCGATCGCGAAGGTAAAGCTAAGGATCGCCACCACGAGCTTACGCACATCACCCAGCGCTTCGGTGGCAAGCAAATCGCGAATTGTTGCGACCTCCGACACCCGGGCCGAGCGACCGGCGATCACGGCGAAGAATGCACCAAACGTCATGATTCCCAGTCCGCCAATCTGGAACAGCACCAGGATCACGCATTGTCCCACCCGGCTCCAGTAGACGCCGGTATCTTCCACAACCAGTCCGGTGACGCAACTGGCACTGGTCGCGGTGAACAGGGCCGTCATAAAGGGAGCAGACTCACTTCCTGGCAGATCAGGATTCTGTACGCGCGAAATCGGCAGCATCAGAATTGCCGTCCCGACCGCGATCAACAGAAAGAACGACAGCAGCAGCAGGTACGCCGGACTGATGGTCCCCGACGCCGCTTTGCGGACGCCAATGAAGAAACCGATGAGCGCATATGCCGCCAGCACGGCTTCTGAGACATACACCCACGCCGTCCAGACCTGTCCGGCCATGCCCCAACCCATGGCGTCGTTGACCAATGGTGCCATCAGACCGCCCACGACGAGACCGACAATCCACAAGGCAACGGTCGCCACGGAATGCAAATGCCGCATGGCGAACGATTGCCGCGCGAGGCTCCAGCGGAAGCGAATCGCCAATGCGATGGAGATCGTCAGCAGGCAACCGACCACCGTGAGCGCGGCTCCCAGCGGGAGCATCCGGGAGGGATTGAGTCCGTGCCCAACGACAATTGCCGTCACACCCAAGAATTGGCATATCGCATCGACACGACGCAACCATTGCGCCCGCACGGGATGCAAGGTCGGCTTGGAAAACCAACGGTTCGGAGAATCTGCCTGAGGATCCATTGCGGGATGCTATGCAAGATTGCCATCGAACAGAAGAGGAGGCCGGACAGGGGATCACGGGAGGATTCGGATTCAGGATTCAGGGAAGGTGCCACTTCCCCCTCACCCCTTGCCCTTCACCTCCAACCAACCCCGGCAGCGTTCAACTGCGCGATGCCATTGGTGCATGCGTGATTGACGTTCGGTGTCCGACATCTTCGGATCGAAGCGGCGGTCTTCCCGACGGGTTGCCTGAAGTTCGACGAGGCTACCCCAGAGGCCAATCGATAACCCCGCCAGAGCCGCCGCACCAAATGCGGTGGTCTCCTGCAACGCCGGACGGATGACCGGGACGCCAAGCAAGTCCGCCTGAAACTGGAGCAGTGCGTCATTCACCGTCGCCCCGCCATCAACCCGAAGCTCGCGCAGCGCTCCGCCCGCATCTTGCTGCATTGCCGTCAGGACATCAGCGCTTTGATATGCCATCGCCTCGACCGCCGCCCGGGCGATGTGGGCTGCGGTCGTGCCGCGCGTCATTCCGATCAGCAGGCCCCGCGCATCGGGATCCCAGTACGGTGCCCCCAGGCCGATGAACGCCGGGACCAGATAGACTCCCTCACTACTTGTCACCTGTGCGGCCAAGGCTTCCACATCCTCTGATCGTTCAATCAGCCCTAGTCCATCACGGAGCCACTGCACTGCCGCACCGGCCACGAAAACCGAACCTTCCAGGCAGTAGGTCACCTTGCCTCCAATGCTCCAGCCGACCGTGGTCAGCAGACCATTCTGCGAGAGGACCGGCTGGTCGCCCGTGTTCATCAGCATGAAGCAACCGGTCCCATAAGTATTCTTGGCCGAACCAGGCTCAAAGCAGCCTTGCCCAAAGGTGGCAGCCTGCTGGTCGCCGGCAATCCCGGCAATCTTGATGGGCTCACCAAACAGTTGGGGATCGGTCTCGCCGTAGACTTCGCTGGAACTCTTCACTTCCGGAAG
>JAGQQB010000255.1 GCA_020426425.1 Planctomycetaceae bacterium
GAGGCGACATAGAAGGCGAGGACGGCGAAGGTGGTTGTGAGCAATGGTTGGAAGACGTATTCGTAGAGCCACCAGAAGGGCATGCCCGGCTCGGCATAGTCGCCGGACCAGGCGTACTTGGTTTGATGCGCCGCCCGAAACAGCCGATCGACCGACTGCCGCCAGAGGTATAACTCACGATATGGCCGCACGAGCAGCTCGCGCTGCGGTGGTGAAAGGTCGCCTGCTTCGAGCAGCTTCAGGCACAGGGTACGGAGGAAATCTGCTTCGAGTGGCAGGCTCCGTTCGTACTTGGCGATGGCCGCCCCCATTTTTCCGGTGAACGGCCCTGCGGCGTTGAGTGCGGCGATCAGTTCATCGCCCGACATCGAGCCATCTTCGGCGTATTGATGAACAAGCTGCTCCTGAGCGGCGTTGAGCGAGATGTCCTCCCCGTCAGCAACTTCCCGTTCCAGGAAGCGTTCGCCCGCTTGAAATTCCGCGTACAACTCCCGGTATGTCTTCATACGCGGCGAGGCGGCGCCGGCGGAGTTGATGGCCGGGATCAAGACTTCCGCCGCGGTCTTCAGCGCCCGGATTTCCTGCTCGAAGATGGATTGCTGTTCTTGATTCAGCGGCACTCCGGCGACTTCAATTCGCGCCTTCAGCGCCTGCTGTTCGGCGGCGGACAACGATCGCAGTCGTCGTGGTTGTGTCCACTCGGTCCCGATCTCGTCTCGCAGTCCTGCTGACATGGGACCGATGACCGTCAACGTGTTGCCGGCGCGTTTCACCTGTGCCTGAGCCGAGGCGGGGATCTCAAACGAGGCGGGAATCTCCCCCATGTCGAGCGTTGTTTCACGTCGCGACAACTCCGCCAGTTCACCTGCGACTTGTGTGCCGAACGCCGTATCGGGAAAGAGGCTGGTGATCGTCGGTTCGGCGTCTGCCGACATGACACCGGAGAACGACAGTACCGCCTGATTCGCGTGATAGCTGAGTTGTCCGCGTAACGCGTCCGGGACTTGCGCGACGGCGTGCAATTCCTCCACCTGCGCCCGCCATTGCAGATGATCCTGATACTTGAACAGGTCGTCGCGTTGCGAGGCGGTCATCCAGCCTCGAAAGACGATCTGTCCATTCGACTGCGACAGCTGACTTCGGACCGAGGATGGCAGCGGTTCGCCATCTGCCCGCGATGCGATCTCACCATCGATAGTGTATTGCGGTAACTGCTCAACCGGGCACGTAACAAACGACTCGCCGTAGAACTCGGTGTTGGCCGCCGGGCGCGAGCCAAGCTTGATCATGCCGATGATCAGCGTGATCAGAAACGAGACGACGATGATCCCCGAGTAGCCCCAGCCTTTCTGCTTGTCGCTGATCCTCTTGAGATGCTGCATCAACAGATTGCCACCGCCGAGCACGAAGGCAATGGAGGCGAGAATGTCGAACCAGATCGCCGCCCCTTCTCCCCACGACTGGGCGAAGGGAATGAAGAACGCCGCAATCAGAACGAATCCTGAGAGCGCCGTGATCAGTAGCGGAGCAGTTCGTTTCATGGATTCAGCACGTTTCCAGGAGAGTCATCGGGCGCATCTTGCGGCATCACCAATCGGCAAACTTCGTTCAAGTTCACAGGCACTCAGTTCACATCCACAATTGCGCCGGTACGAATGCTCTCGGCCTCAGCATAGCACAGCCTGAGTGCGTCGCAGGCGAGTTCACCGGAGAGTTCTCGCGGCGTTTGTCCAGACTGCACCGCCGCCACGGCGACTTCGAGTTCCGCTGTGAACGCGGCACACCATTCCGATCCTCCGCCGGGATTCGGCGTCAGCACCTCGCCCGTGTTGTCGATGAGCGTGAGCGGTCGATTCACCACCCAGTCGTTGCCGTAGGTGCCCGCATCGAACTGGATCGTTGCCTGTTCGAGAAACAGCTCAAAGCTTTGGGCAAACTTCAGTCCTGGCGCGGCGATGCCGCCACTGATGCAACTCACGGTCAGATCAGGGTCATCATAGATGTACTGGGAGCTGACATGATTTACGAATCCTTCCTTGAGCAATCCGCGCGAGAAGACTTTCTTCGGTATGCCACACAACAGGCCGATGTAATGGTTGTCGTGAATGTGCAAATCGATCCCCCAGCCGCCGAGCTTGCGGAAATCATGCATGTCGTTGGACCAGTCGGGTGGCGCGATCACCCGTCGGAATGCAGCTCCCAGCAGTTTCCCATACTTACCACTTTCGACCGTTTCCCGGACCCAGCGAAACTCCGGGAAGAATGGCAACACCTGGGCAACCATGAACAATTTCGACGTATTGCGAGCCAACTCCAGCATTCGTTCCGCAGCCGCCAGTTCGATCGCGATCGGCTTTTCCAGCAGCACATGCTTGCCTGCCTTGAGTGCTTCGAGCGCCACATGTTCGTGATGTTCGGTCGGCAAGCAGATATCGACGAGGTCGATGTCGGGATCGGCGAGCAATTCGTGGTAGTCGGCATACCGCTTCACACCGGTCAGATCGGTCGTCTTGCTGCCGCGAGGACCGAAGTTCCCCTGAATGTCCGACCAGTCACCGGCGAGTTTCTTCTGATTCCGAGTGGCAATGGCGGCGACGGTCGCGCCGGAGACCGCCTTGGCTCCTTCGAAATGGGTCATCCCCATGAAGCCGACACCAATGATTCCGATTCTGACCGTCATGTTGTCTCTCGTCTTCGCTGAGCTGTTGTTGTTGAATCGCCCGAGTTGTGGTCATTTGAAACGCGGCTGAACGCCGTGCGGTCTTCAATCCAGATAGCGGCTCGTAATCCCGCCATACGCATCGATCCGGCGATCGCGGAGGAATGGCCAATGCGTGCGTTGGACATCGACCAGCGTCAAATCGCAGTCGACAACCAGAATCTCGCCCGCATCGCTTCCTGCCTTGGCGAGGATGCGACCAGCAGGATCGGAAACAAAACTTTGGCCCCAGAACTCAATCCCATCCCCCGATTCTCCTTCGTGACCACATCGGTTCGGCGCGGCGACGAACACGCCGTTCGCGATCGCATGACTCCGCTGAATCGTCTCCCAGGAGTTGTGCTGTGCGACTCCGTACTCCGCCTTCTCGGCAGGATGCCAGCCGATCGCGGTTGGATAGAAGAGAATTTGCGCGCCGGCCAATGCCGTTAGCCGCGCGCCTTCGGGATACCACTGATCCCAGCAGATCAAAACGCCGATCTTGGCGAACTTCGTCTGGAACGCCTTGAAGCCGAGGTCGCCGGGTGTGAAGTAGAACTTCTCGTAGAACAAAGGATCGTCCGGGATATGCATCTTGCGATACATCCCCAGTAGTTCGCCATCGGCATCGAGGACGACGGCGGTGTTGTGATACAGCCCCGGGGCGCGGCGTTCGAACAGCGAGCCGACAATCACGATCCCATGCTGCTTCGCTGCTTTCGCCAGTGCCGCCGTACTTGGTCCCGGAATCGGTTCCGCCAGATCGAACTGGGCATGGTCTTCGGTCTGACAGAAGTACAAGGACCGAAACAATTCCTGCGTGCAGACAATCTGCGCCCCTTGTTTCGCCGCGGTCGCAATGTCCTCAAGTGTTCCCTCCAGATTCTCTGCAGGAGAGTCGCTCACAGCGCGCTGAATCAGAGCGACCTGAACCGTAGGGGCGGACAGAGGCATGAGGGACTTCGCCAAACAGCTGGGGAGTAGGAACGGAACGACAATACCGCACAGAATCGGCTCCCGGTCGCGAGTCGTCAACTGACCGTGAAGAGTTTTCGGATGGCTGGGTGCGTCTGATGGTTGATGACCGCCTGTTCGCAGTCGGCAATCGGCAGTCGTTCCCTGCCGGTGGCGACCTGCCAGGCTTTGGGGGAGACGTTACAGGCAGCGATCGCCAATCAACATCCCGTCAGTCCTGTGCATCCTGTCAGTTCCATTGCTTCCCTCCTCGGAACCCAAAGTCGGACCGCAGGCGAATTCCTGTTGGGGTTGATATCATGGAGTGCGAAGATTCATTTTGCCCCCAGCCAGTCCCATGTCGCAGCCCGCTGTTCATGAATTCGATTCCTCGTCCTTGCCCCGGCGCGAGCGTTACTTTGACCGAGAACTGAGTTGGTTGGAGTTCAACCAAAGGGTGCTTGACCGCGCGCTCGATCCGGAAACGCCGTTGATTGAACGGCTCAAGTTCCTCGCGATTACGGGCTCGAATCTCGACGAATTCTTTCGCGTTCGTGTTGGCTCACTGCATGTCGCCATTCGGGAGGGGATAGCGCGGACGAGCCTCACCGGGATGACGCCGCAGGAGCAATTGCAGGCCATTTGGGTGCGGGTCGATGCGATGCTGGCCGATCAATACGCCTGCCTGGCTGAACTGGAGCCGCTGCTGAGCGAAGCTGGGATGCAGCGTGTGCGGCCAGAGCACTTAACGAACACTCAGCAGCGCGTGCTGCGGACCATGTTTGACAAAGAGGTCAGTTCGGTACTCGCCCCGGCATCGGTCTCCACCGAAGATGCGTTTCCGCATTTGCCCAACGAACTGGTCCATGTCTTCTTGAAGCTGCGACCATCTGCAGAGACTCAACTGCAAGTGCCGGTCGAAGAAGATGGCTTTCGCTATGCGTTGATTCCAGCCTCGCGCGTGTTGTCGCGGTTCGTCTCTATTCCGACGGAGAACGGCTTTGCCTACATCTTGATGGAAGATGTCATTCGGCACTTCGCGCCCGAATTCTTCCCGGGAGACGAAGTGATCGAATGCGTTCCGTTCCGCTGTTTGCGCAATGCGGAGGTTGATCTGCAGGAGTACTCTCCCGCTGGATTGTACTGGGAGATGGAAGAAACGCTGCAGGGACGGGCTGAGGCGGACTGGTTGCGACTGGATGTCCCGGCGGAAGCATCGGAGGAAGTGATCGCGGTGTTGCGTCAATTGCTGCGGCTCACGCGGGATGATGCGCATCGCGTCTCGGGGCCCATGGATCTCGGGGCGTTCATGTCGATCGCCAGTCGCCAGGGATTTGACAAGCTCAAGTACGAACCGTGGCCCGCCGTGGTGCCACCGACGATTCCGGCCGAACAGTTGATGTTCGACATCCTCGCTGACCGCGACGTGCTGCTGTATCACCCTTATGACAGCTACGATCCGGTGATTCGCTTTCTCGAAGAGGCCGCGGAAGATCCCGATGTGCTAGCGATTAAGCAGACGCTGTATCGGGTCAGTCGCGATTCGAAAGTGGTCCAGGCACTGATTCGCGCAGTCGAAAACGGGAAGCATGTGACCGTGCTGGTGGAACTCAAGGCCCGCTTCGATGAAGCCCGCAATTTGCGACAAGCCGCGGAACTCGAAGCGGCCGGGGCGCATGTCATCTGGGGCGTGAAGGGCTATAAGACGCATGCCAAGGTCTGCATCGTTGTGCGTCGCGAGCCGCATGGCATTCAGCGTTACATGCACTTTGGGACCGGCAACTACAACGAGGTGACGTCCCGCATCTACAGCGATGTTTCGTTGCTCACCGCCGGTGAAGACCTGGGGGCTGATGCGGTCTCCTTCTTCAACGCAATTGCCGGCTACTCGCATCCTCAGCGGTATCGACGTCTGGA
>JAGQQB010000256.1 GCA_020426425.1 Planctomycetaceae bacterium
GACGCGCATCGGAACGGCGTTTCAAGACGTTGCATGTGCGGATGTCGTCAATGATAGGCCACTCGTGTGCTTCGAGCAGACTGTTCCAACAAGCTACACCGGAAGGCCATCGGATGAGATCCCACAGGCAGTCGCGAGTGTGCGGCACATGTTGTGGCGCACGGTGCTGATCACGCCGCCATATCGCAAGTACTACCTGTACGCGTCGCCGGTCGCTGAACATCCTCAGGTGCTGCCACAGATCATGTCGATCTACGGAATCACGTTTTACTTGGGGTCCATTGTGCGGTATCGGCCACACCACTTCGACCGGATTCTCAAGGGGGATTTCGGGCCTTTCATTGAAGCCTTTCTGAACGACCAACCCACGCAGTTCATCTACCTGATGGCGTCCGAGTTTGCGGAGAAGGAAGTGACGAAGGCTGCGATTGTGTGAGCGCAATCACGCGCGACCGCTGGCACTCCATAACCGAAGTGGGTTTTGGTTCTGAGAGTTTCCGGGTAATGCGGTGTAGATAATGACCCGGACTCGGGAGAGGGTTCGAGACGAGTGCAGAGCACACCACTAGAATCCCACAATTGTGTTCAAACATGATTGTGGGTTTCTTTATGCGCGGTTCGTACGTGGTGCAGTTGCCGACCGAAGCCCACTGGGAGCGCCAGTGCATTTGACTGCGGGGGACATCCGCGCATGGGCAGCAAACCCGATCAGTCAACGACCGCCTGCACATCGGACTGATAGCACATGTACATTCCGCCAAATTTCCGTGTCGACGACACTGCCAGGTTGTCGGCGTTCATGGACGCGTACAGTTTTGCGACGCTGGTCACGTGCCAGGACTCGGTGCCGTTCGCAACCCATCTTCCGGTTCGGCACATCTGTGAGGACGGTGCCTGCACCACTCTCATTGCGCACATGGCTCGAGCGAATCCGCAATGGCGGCACTTCTCGCCAGACGTTGAAGTGCTGACGATTTTCACAGGGCCTCATGCCTACATTTCGCCCTCCTGGTACGCGACTGAGACGGCAGTGCCAACCTGGAACTACACCGCCGTGCATGTGTACGGATTCCCGACCGTGATTACGGATCATGCTCAATTGGTTGCCTTGCTTGAGGAGACCATGCATTTCTACGAGCGAACAATGGCCCGGCCGTGGCCGGGGACTCTACCGCATGAGCTTCGGGACAATCTCATCCGTTCGATCGTCGCCTTCGAGATTCAGGTGACGCGGATGGAAGGCAAGTTCAAGCTTGGTCAGAATCGTTCTGAAGCCGATCTCGCTGGCGTCTACGACGCCTTGGCTGCGTCTGCACAGTTTGGAGACCGCGAACTCGCCGACGTCATGGCCTCGGCAGGCTTGGTCAGCGGTTCAATCGGATCCAACTCCGGCGACGAGCCGGCGAGGTCGAACGACTAGCGGCGACGTCCAATTCGATTCCAGCGTTCGTTGAATCGGAATTGCTGCACTTGGTTAGATCCCGTGCCACTCATGGACCCGGTTCCGTAGCCAGCGGTCGCCCCAGCGGAATAGGGCGTCGCGGAGGCTGCCGTGGTGCAGGCGGAAGAGGACTTGGCCACGTTGGCCGAGGATGTGCGGGACATCGTCGTGGCTGAGGAAGGCAAATCGGGCGGAGGCCGTCGGTTCGAGCAGTTGCCATTGCGGGCCGGCTTGGGTCGTCTTGGGGGCGACCGGCAATGGTCCTCCAAGTTGGGCACCAAGTCCGGCATGAATGGGCAGGAGCGACAGACGCGGTTCCAGCATGCGCACGGTCACCGGATGGCCAACGTGATAACTTCCCCAGGCACGCCATTCGCCCGTCAGTTCCTGCGTGCCGAGGTACGGGAATTCCGATGCGGGAATGCTGGCGAGGATTTCAGTCTGATCGGGATCAGCAAGCAGCAGCAGTTCGGTGCCAGGTGGTGTGTACTGACCTGCCCATTCGTCGAGTTGACTCGAGAGCACTCGACCCGCCGCTGGCGCCCGGATGACGAGTTGATCAAGCAAGCCTTGTAGCTCAAGACAACGAGCGGCGAGTGACTCGGTCGTTTCCGCTTCCATCGCAGCGGCGGCCACGGCCCCGCGCTGCAGGTAGCTGCGATGTCGCAGGCGCGATTGCTCCAGTTGAATCTGATGGCTTTTGAGTTCCGTTACGAGCGGTCGGTTCCGCAGTCGCAGCAGTACTTGTCCGGCAGCCACCTGATCGCCTTGCGCGACGAGCACTTCCTCAACGAACCCGGCCGGTACATTGCGAATCGGCATCAGTGGCTGAGCTTCTGTGATCGCGGGAAACGCCGTGCGACTGGGGGCGGGCAATTTCCCGGTGATGGACCAGCAGCCGTAACCGAGGAGAAAGCTGACGAACAGGCACCGTAGTTTCTGAGCAGGTTGCAGCGAATTTCCCGTAGTGAGGCGGAAGGTGGTCTGCAACAGCGGACGCACGAGCGACAAGCCGAGAAAGATCGCCGCCATCAACAGACCGATTCCCGGCAACAGGTTGAGCGCCCCGAGCGTGAGCGACGCGGTGATCAGCAGCGTCCAGCCGGACGACATCACTCCATAGATCGGCACCAACCATGAACGCTCGGTTTGGCCATGAGCGGGGAGCCGCTTGCCCAGGAACAGCCAATTGAGTCGATCGAAGACCCAACGTCGTCCGCGCGTGGAGAGATTCGGAAGTTCAAGCCAATCGGACAGCAGGTAGTAGCCGTCGAACCGCATCAGAGGGTTAAGGTTGAACAGGATCGTGACCACGCTCGCGGTGACCATCACATTTGCCGCATGCTGTCGCAGCAGGGCCGATTCCGAATGCGCGAACAGAATCGCAGCGACCGCAGCGAGGAACAACTCGACGAGCATCCCGGCCGCCGCAGTGAGCATGCGCTGCCACTTGTAGGGGAATCGCCAACTGCTGGTCACATCGACATACGGCAGTGGCACGAGCAGCAGCAGCAACACTCCGCTCGATCGCACTGGACCGCCGTAGTGTCGGCAAACGATGGCGTGCGCCAACTCATGCACGAGCTTGAGTACCGTCCAGGTGATGAGGAGCCACTGCCAATTGTGCTGGTCGAGAATCTGTTGTCCAGTCGCTGTAAACGTGGGCCAGTTGAGCAAAAGTTCCATCCCGCCCCAGAGTGCAATCACCAGCCAGGTGATTGCCAGCCAGGGGCCGATTAACCAACCGAATCCCGACTCCAATAGGCGGATGAGCGAATCGGGATTCAGTAACGGGATCTTGAGCATCACTGGGTTGAGAAGTTCCCAGCGTTTGCGAAGGGCATGTTGTTTGCGCCACCCCGCGAGTCGCTCCCCGGCCCCGGTCGAGGCGGACTCGACCAACTCATGTTCCACCAGCCAGTGACATAGCTGCGTTGCCTGTTGTTCATCGACCGCGGCGGTGCCCAGTTGACGTGAGGTTTCGGCGATCGCCTGCGTCACCGTGTTGTGCCCATCCAGTTGTGCCAGGAATGCGGCCTCGGACAATCCAACACGAAAGCAGTGCCCACGAACGCGGTCTTCCAGGAGATAGCTTGACTGACCGGCGTACTCCTGTAACTGCAGCTCAATTCCCTCTCGCAACCGCGGCCGGGCGTTGGCCAGCTGGAACGTGGCATGTTCGAATTGAGTCATTTTGTGTCCTGGTTGTCGCGTCGTGCGTCGTCGCTTCCTGCGTTGTCTGGGGATAAGTGCAGAGGAGCGTCGTTTGACTTTCCAAAGCGTGTGAGACTGGCGCAACTCTCACGTATGTGCAGCCCGCCGTTCCCCACCACATGGATTGATCCGTCAAAACCCGATCGTTGATCGGACCCACTCCCATGGCTTGTGAAACAGGCACCAAGCGATGGTTTGCCTGGGGGTCGTGATCCGGGCAGTGCCGGACATCCCCGGACGGAGCAGTTCTTTCTCATTGGCGATTTCGACCTCAGCGATCACCGCCAGCCCCGACGCACGCTCCTCTGCTCGGGGTGCGATGTGGGCGACGATCCCGGTCAGCGGATCGCCGGAGACTCCGTTGAGCCACACTTGAACAGATTGCCCGATTGCCAATTGCGTCGCTTCGTCGGTTGGGACCTCGAGTTCCAGACGCATCGGTGAGAGGGGGCCAATCTCGAACAAGACATCTCCCAGACCAACCGGCTTCCCTTCCCCACGCCGCATGGCGCTCGACAGCACAATGCCATCGCACGGGGCGGCTATCGTGAGGTGTTCTTCTTGATGCTGGAGCAACTGTTGCTCGACAAACAGGCGTTCCTGTTCGAGTGAGGCGAGCAGCGACTCCGAAACGGCGTCGCTCGCAAGCTTGATGTTTCGTTCCCGCAACGCCTTCTCGCGGTCAGCGATTACACCGGCGAGTTTCCAGCGAACCTCGCGGCCATCGAGTTGTGCGAGTGGATCGCCCGCCCGCACCAGATCGCCCGCTTCGACCAGGGAGGTCTGAATCATGCCATTGAACGGAGCGGAGGCATAACGCCGCAGAACCGGCTGCGCGACGACCGGACAGCGAACGCGGTAGGGGATCTTAACCACGAATGGCGTCACGACGATGGCGGCAACAAGACTCAGCAGGCAGAGCGTCAGCAGTCGTTTCCGCCACGTGTCGGGAATCAGGCGGCTCAGCCGAGGGCGACGGCGTTGTTTCGCCTGGGCGATTGCAGTTCCAATGTGCGGCTCACTCGCTCTGAGGAACTGCTGAATTCGGTCGAGCGCCGCCACTGGGGGATTGGCAATCAGCCACGCGCCCACAATCTCACCTGATTGACTCGTGAGCGGGATACTGAGCAGGTGTTGAAAGTGAAATTCGCGTCCGAGTCGCTGGTGGGCATGGTACGCGAGGCTGGTCAATTGCGATCTGGTCTCCGCACTAGACCGAGCGTCCCACTCGATCAGTTCGCCATGAGTGGTCGTCTCGACGAGTGCCTGACGCAGTCGCACATTCAGATCGCTGTTGGCCTCATGTTGCGACAGGCCCGACATCGCGACGATTTGCGTACGGACTCCCCTGCCCCAGGCAAAGGCGACACGTTCCACACCAAGAAAGGCCTGCAGGTCGTTCGCGAATCGTGTGAGGCCGACAATGGCGTCTTCGCTGCGCAGCAGCCGAGTCGTGGCCTCGCAAATCGCCGCGACCGCGTGCATCTGCCAGTCGTGGTCCTGGCCAAATCGCGATTGTTCCCACAACTGCTGATACGCGGCCACCAGTTGCACGACGGCGACCGCATGCGGCACGATGGTTTGTGTCGATCTCAGCCCCAGCAGCAAGACTTGAGTCTGCTGCCCTGCGCATGCTTGCGGAAAGGCGATCAATGTTTCGATTGCCGCGTGATCGATACGGGCGATCTGGATTTCGTTCCGCTCCACGGCGTGCTGACAGAGTGGTTCCCAGAGCTTATGGAGCGATTCGGGTGTCGTCTGGATGTCGAGCGTGGGAAGGCGAATGTCGTCCAGGAGACGCCACTCCCCTTGATCGCCCCGCAGCGTCCAGACAAAGTCGGCCTGCGCCTCTTCGAGCAGGAGTCGATGCAATCCAGCGCTGACTTCTGCCGGTTGCCTGTTATGACGAAT
>JAGQQB010000257.1 GCA_020426425.1 Planctomycetaceae bacterium
TCGGGGAAGTTGAGCATCACGTTGCCCATGTCCCCTTTAGGGTCGATAATCAGCGCTGAGATACCATCAATCGCCGCCTCTTCCAGCAGCGAGACCCCGAGGCCTGTCTTCCCGCTGCCGGTCATCCCGACGATGACCGCATGCGTGGTGAGGTCTTTCGAATCGTAGAGGATCGTATCCGCGCCGAGCGCTCCCTGCTCAAGGTCGTAGGACTTGCCAAGGTAGAACGCGCCCAGTTTTTCGTAATCGTACATCCCTGCTCCCTGCAGCTGTGTTCACTTCGAATATGGCCCTCCGCAACGTAGTGCAGCCATTGCCGACCGACAAGGTCAAGGCAATGGCTGCTGGTGATTTGACTGTGTTGCTTCAGTCGATGCGAGCCGCGCTTAGCCACCGATGCGGAACATCAGGCCGGTGTTCCCCAGCGGGATTTCCACAGTGCGACTGACCGGATTGATCCGCAAGCCACCATTGGCACCGCGATTCAAGCCACGCGAAGGGAGTGCCGGGCCATGGCCATGACCGTCAGGACGGACAGGAACAGCGGGGAGGGTGACAGCCGGGACTGGCCGACCGATGGCACCTGGCCGAGGGGCTTCTTCCAACACGACAGGTTCTGGTGACAGCAGCCGGTCCATCGCGACCAACTGATCGTCAATCTTCCTGGCGGAAGCCAGGGCGGCACGGACGTGGATCATGCCTGCATGCCGTGTCGCCGGAGCGAAGGTGTAGCCACCTCGACCATTGTGGCGATGGATCGCCGGTGAACTGGCGGCGAAGTCGCAGTGGTTCAGATGCTCGATCAGGTGATGAATCCGATCATGCGCGGAATCGATTTCGCGGCGCAGCATCGTGACCGGGCGTTCGTTGAACAGGGCATCCTGGATCGATCGCAAGTCCCGCATCAGCGATTCGGCATCCTGCAACAGGCCACGATAGTCGCGGGAGTCGACGAAGTCGTCGTTAATCTCCCAACGCAGGGCACGTGCCTCATGCATCGCGGCAAAGTTCAGGTCATCCAGCTCCCGCAGCAAGCAGTGGTCCGCCATGACCGGTGCAGATGTGACAGCGAGCAGCAATCCGGTGAGCAGCGATCGAGTGAACGGTTTCATGGCTTCATTCCTTATTCGGGGACATCTCTTCAGGATGCCTCTGGAACGAAGCGAGTTGCGGACCATCGGCAGCAGATTCTGCCGACATTACGCAACCGAATTTATAGCAATAGGTTGCGGCATCGGGATGCGTCAACCATTGCCAACCGCAGCAATATCAGATCGATACAAAAGTCATCCGATTGACGGCACAACCGCACTGCTCGCGGTAGGCGTTAGTCTTGAGCCGCCCCAGCGATTTGCGTGACGACATACATCGGCTTCCCCTGCTGGTTCGTCACCACAGGGTCAATCGCTCCGGTCACTTTCACGAACTGACCATTCTGCAGTTGTTCGAGAGCCGGATTTGCGGCAAGCGGGAGCGCGCCACCGTACTGGTCGGCAGCGGTCGGCTGATCGGTGAAGGTTAACTGCCAGCCACCAGCGGCGTCTTTCGAAACGACACCTTGCAGCCACGTGAAGTCGGGGCCATGTCCATACTGGACACCAGAGACATCAACCTTGCGGACCTCCGAGCCGAACACATCCGGCGAGCCGGCCGATCCGAAGACATCAGGCGATGCGGTGGAGCCAAACGCTGCATCACCTGCTGCTGGTTGTGCGTCAGGAATCATGATCCCGGCATTGGGAGCCTCGGCCTGAACGGGTGAGAAGAACTCGTTCGCTGGCTCGGCCGGGGCTGGTGACACGCCTGGGAAGGGATTCGACGCTGGTGCGGGCGCAGCGCTTGCGCCAAACGGATCGGCGGCGGCGGTTGTCGTCGGTTGAGCCTGACGGACTTCGCGTAGATCGCCACCCAGTGGTTGCAGCGGAGCAGGCTCGCCATACGCGCTGCCCGACGCAGGTTGAATGCTGTTCGCCGAAGGAGTGAACTGGGTGCTGGTGGAAGGACGCATGTAAGGATCAGGAACATTGACTTCGTTCCCCAGGTTTCCGTTGTAACCTGGCGCGTTACTGTTGTTGTCAGGAATTGGCTGCAACGAGCCGCCATTCCCAAATGTTGACGGATTGGTCGTCCCTGGTGCGACCGACCCCGGCACGTAAGGATTCCCTGGCTGCAGTGTCTGAATGCCGGGTTGATACGTTCCCGGATATCCGCCGTAAGGATACGTACCGCCAGGATAGGTGCCATACGGCGAGGACCCGTAACCGTAGGGACCGTACATCTGATAGCAGCCAGAGAGTGCCGCGCCGGCGATCAGCACGACAAACACGCGAAGGAGAGAGACCGGACGCATGAGGGAGACCTCAATCGAAGTCCGAACCGGATGACGCACCGCGAGCCGGACCATATGCGAATGGCCATTCAGCGGGGGAACAACATCAGCAGTTCGGGAAACGTAGGGAAACGGAAACCACTGGCGCGGTTTCCAACAAACTCGTCGACACATGCCGACCAGTTGGAGGGGAGTCGAATGGGAGGTGAGCGAGGAGGTCGATACAAGCCGCTTCGCCCCAGATGGTGCGATCGGCTGATTCTGCCGAACCCTCAGCGCTGCGGAGTATATGGATCGTCCCAGTTGTGTCCAGATCGATTTTCTCGATGCGAAAGTCGCGTTTCATCGCGGAAATCCTGCGGTAAGACGAACATCGTTCGGTGCGATTCACGCGTCGGCGAGGAACAATTCGCGAGACTTTTTGCGGGAATTCCCGTCAATCTCCAACACGCCAGCACTCGTCTTCCTCTTGACGCTTCCCATGAGATTCTGCGAGAAGCCCGCTCCATTCCCCACTCCCCCCACGAAGTCATCGTGCAGTAATCAGTCTGCTGATGTTCCTTCGCGATTCCCTCATCCATTCCAACGGGATGAACAACATGCGTCCTGTCTTGTTGCTCTCGGTTTGTGCGGCCACCCTCGCCGGGCTGGCGGGCTGCGCGAACCTGATGACCAAGCAGGCGATCGAGCGGTTCTCCGCCGGGATCGAGGAACAGGATCTCGACGCGCTCCGCGAGCATTCATCCAACAGCTTCGAGCACAAAGCCCTCCGCACCGCCGCCGCCACGCAGGATCTGCGCATCCTCAAAGTGCCAACCGGGAAGTTCCGCATTGAAGAAGTCGAGCGCGTGAGCGATCACACTCGGCGCGTCGTCGTCTCGGTGGGCGAAAAGCAACAGGCACGTCGACTCGAATACCGACTCACGCGCGACCGCAGTACCGCGCAATGGGTGGTGGACGACCTCACCCTTGATCCCCTCCAGGATGGGCAAAGCCCGCCGTCGATCGCGGAACAGATGGACTTGCTGCTCTCCGCCCGCAACTTCCTCGATGTCTGGAAAGGGGAAGACCGCGATCAGAAACTGCAGGCCTGCACACAGGAACTGCGAGAATCGCTCGAAACACTTCCGCCTGCGTGGTTCGGTCGGCTCACCGAACAGACACTCGGCGATGGTCGGCAACGAACCGTGCGTCCTGAAGCGCGCATGAATGGCGATCTCGCCGTCGTCGTCGTGCCGCATCCCGAAGGCGAACTGTTCATCGAGTTGAAGAAGCAGGACACCTGGCAGGTGAACGATGCGGCGGTTCAGCCGAAGAATAAGACCGAAAACGGCATCCCATCCATCAAGAAGCTCGCTCTGACCCTGAACCGAACCGCCGAGTTCCTGTCCAGCTACGCGGCTGTCGAGCGCGAGGGATTGCAGGCGACCTCAACACCGAAGTTCTTCGACCGCTGCCTCTCCGCCGCCGATCTCGCAACTGTGCCGCTCCCAGTCGCGGACCTGCTGCTCGATGGCTACGAGCTGCGACACTACACTGATCGCCGTGAACTGCTGCTCGAAGCGCACGACATCACCTACATGCTCTCGCTGCAGAGCACGCAGTCTGAGGCAGAAGTGCAGCAGGGGAAAGACCCGCGCTATCTCGTCGACGAAGTCACGATCTTCGAACAGGGGGGCGATCAGGTCAAACGGGTCTCCGCCATGTTCCTCTCGCATGCGGTGGTACAGCTCTACGGCGAAGCACTCTCGCAACGCGATCTGCACAGCCTGAAAAAACTCTCCAGTCCCGACTTCAACGCCCGCGTGTGGGATCAGGAATCCGCGGAACTCTTCACCGTGATGCCCCTGCCTGAGTTCACCGATCCCGAAGTCAAAATCATCTCCACGATCTTCAGGGGCGATGCGACCGAAGTCACTGTCTCACAGGGCGCACGGGCGGAAACCTTCGTCCTCGCACTGCTCGATGGGCTCCCCGTGGTCGACGATGTCGTGCTCCCATCCACAACACGGCCAACCTCGCTCAAGCGAAACCTCGAACTCCTGCTGCCGATGTACGCCTTCGCGTCATCGCTCTATCGCGAAGACCTGCCCGGTCTGCTGCGATACTCCGCCGATGGCCTCGACCGGATCGTCTGGCGACAGGTGGATCATGTGCCGGTCATGGAAGCTGACGTCGTCAGTTCCCTGATGCTCGGCGTCAGCGGCATCGAGTCGGCGGAACCCTGGTCGGTCATCCGACTTGGTAACGACGAAGCTGGCGCCGAAATCAAATTGGTCCGTGAAGGCAACCGATTTGTCGTTCACGATCTTGGCGTCTGGGACAACAACCAGTTGGCCGCCCGCTTTGAAATGCTGCCGACGCTCCGGCATCGCCTCGCGACAGGGGAGATCCCCACCCGAACCTACGGGACGAAGTCACGCATTATGCAGGTGAGCGGGGAAGAGATTGTTCCAGCAGATGCGGAAGATGCATCTGTGATCGCGAACGACGACTCCGCTGAGGTCGAGGCGGCGGCTCCCCGCAGACGCCCCAGTCCCATTGAGTCGGCCATCTACGAAGCGGTCGTCCCCGAATAGACTCCTCATACTCACGCTCCGGGATTTCCCGGCCGACCGACAGATTCCACGGAACTTCGGCGCTGCGACAGTGTTCCAGAAGCAGACCCTCGCCTCTGTCTTCTGCTCGTGGGACGCTCCATGCACCGCTCCGGCTTCCGCTGCCTGTTCACGCTGGTCTGCTTGACCACCGCGCTCCCCAGTCTCGTCTCCGCCGCCGACTGGCCCCGGTTTCGCGGCATCAATGGGAGTGGAGTCACCGACGATCCCGCCCCGCTGAAATGGTCGGCAACCGAGAACGTGAAGTGGAAGTTGGAGTTGCCGGGCCGGGGAACCTCCAGCCCCATCGTCGTGGGTGACCGCGTTTACGTGACCGCATACTCCGGTTACGGCATTCCTGGCGGGGAAGGCAGCATTGAAGACCTTAAGCGGCATTTGGTTTGCATCGATCGTCAACAGGGGACCGTGCTCTGGACCGCGACCATTGCCGCTGAACTCCCTGAAGATCCTTACACGCCGCCCGGCGTCACCGCGCATGGTTACGCCAGTCACTCGCCGGTGTGCGATGGCGAAAGGGTGTACGTCTTCTTCGGCAAGACGGGTGTACTCGCCTTCGATCTTGACGGCAAAGAACTGTGGCGACGCGGCGTCGGCACAGAGTCG
>JAGQQB010000258.1 GCA_020426425.1 Planctomycetaceae bacterium
TTCAGGTCTGGCGTGATCTCGAAGTAGTCGAGCACCTGGGACAACATCTCGCGATGCTGGCCCGTAGAGCAGACGATCGGCTCAACTTCTGGATGCCGCTGCGCCTGTTGAATCACCGGCGCGAGCTTAATGGCTTCAGGCCGGGTGCCGAGGACAATGAGTGAACGAACTGACATCTGCTCCTCCTTGAGCGTGTGATTCCTAAGCAGCACGACGATGTGCAGGGTTCGTCGGAATTGCCGATGAGATTGACTCTGCGGTTGGTAAGGAAGGGTTTATCGGCGGCGATGCGGCTGGTTCCCACGTCGCATATAAGTCGCGCAGGCGATCTTCCATCGCCTCCCAACTATAGCCGGACTGAAACAGCGATCGCGCCCGCCGAGCGTACTCAGGCAGTGTTCGCCGCCGATTGAGCAAGGTTCCCAGGAATCCAGCCAACGATGCGGAGTCGGTATACGGACAGGCGAAGCCAACATCGTATCGAGTCACCCACTCCGACACCTTGGCTTCGGCATTAATAATTACCGGGCGGCCGACGCTTAGCGCGTCGTAGATCTTATTTGGACTCGCCAGAATGTGATTACGGCAAGTCGGCACATACATCGCGACCAGTGCATCGCATTCAGCCGCCACCTGCAGCGACTCGGCCGGCGTGAGCTGTCCCAGGAACTCGACGCTGGGATGATTCAGAAACTCGTTAGCGGCAAAGTCATCCGCCGCCCAGCCAGCAGCGACAATGCGAACATCAGGCACGCGATCTGCTGCCTGCAAGAGTTGCTCCAGCCCACGACTGTGGGACAGTGTCCCGCTCGCAAAGACCTTGGCTGGTCCGGTGGGCATGAGTTGTGCCCATTCCGCCCCTGGGTCGGAAGGATAGTTGCCGATCACCACGGTCTTGGAACGAAAGGCTCCGAATGTCTCGAAACGGACGTCATCGGTCGCAATCAGCCGATCACTCCACCAGCGCGTGCCGGCGACGAGACCGGAAACTACGGCGCGGACAGGCCAGCTGGCGTCGGACGATTTATCAAGATGGCTGTCGAATACATCACAAATGAGGCGCCGGTACGCGATTCCTTTGAGGGCGCCGATCCGGAGGACATTGTCTTCATTCACCGCATGCACGACGTGCGGACGCACCTTCAGCAGCGTCCGAATCGCGTGCTTCGTGAACGCCAGTTGACCCGACACCGTTGAGCGGCGATGCGGCACGCGATGTTCGACCACATGCAGCGTGACCCCAGGCAGATCGACCTGTTTCTCCAGATCCGGTCGCCGATCCCAGCCAATGAAATGGACCTCATGCCCCAAACCCGCCAACGTGCGGCAGGTCTTGGCGATGCGGACATCGGAGCCGTCGTTTCCGTAGACCACGGCAACTTTCATCGTGGGTCTCCTTTACACGGCAGGTTGCGGCAGCATGGGGGCCACGGCCACGTGCGCCTGCTGTTGATAATACGGGCGCAGCGGCAATCCGAGCAGACGCATCAGGACATACGTCAGGCTGAGCGTAATTAGCATGGCCAGCCCAATGGTATATGGCTGGCCTCGAATGCCGACCAGCGACAGATAGAGAGTTTGCGGCCCCAGTGCAATAAAGAACCAGGGATTGGAGATCATGCGACGATTCAGCCACGCGAGGAACATCCCCTGCAGAATCATCAGCGGCAGGCCATTCCAGCCATGGAAGTTAATCCAAATGTCACCAAACACACCCGGAGGATGCATCCAATCGGTCTTTTCTGCAGCTTTGCCGAACAGCGCCTTGGCGACATCGCGATTGGGATCGGGGGGCTTGAGTTGCGGAAACCGGGCACCGGGAAGATAGAAGAACATCAGCCGCCGATAACTCGCCCCATCGACATAGGGAACGAATTCGGGAAAGAGATTATAGATCCCGACAAAGTGATCATGATAATTGAGTGGATCTTGCCGTAATGCATCCTGATACGCTTCGGGGCTGGCGAGAAAGCTCACCATCTCCCCGTAATTCATGCTGGCCATCCGGTACCGCAGGGGCACCAAGCCAATCGCCAGCAGCGCCACCAACCCCATGGCAGTGGTCGTCGCAAACAACCTCTCCGCCGAAATGCGGTGCGCGAGAATGGTTCCACCAATCAGCGACCCGAGCATGCCGATCGCCTGCGCTCGGGTGCCGCGACTGAAAATGAACAGCGCCGCTGCGAAGACCACAGCGTACGCGATTCCGGCGATGCGGTACCGGCCCTTCAGAAATGGAGCCAGAAATCCCGGGAAGTAGGCCATGCAAAACAGGTGCACCATGATGCCCCCGACGATGCCGGCGTGATTCTCACGGAACTCCATGCGGCGGGAGGTCAGCATCGACTGGAGGGTCTGTCCACTGAGGTAGATGTTCCCAATCCAGGCCAGAAAACCACCAGCCATGCAAATCAGGAACAACAAGTTCAGACGTCGCTGTACCCATTCTTCACGCATGACCTCGAACGTGGGTATGTAAGGACGCTTTGACGCAATCAGTTCGTAGAGTCGCCAGCCAAACCCCAGCAGCAACGTGCCACACAGAGCGTAGATGCCCGCGCTCAGGTGGACTTCGTAAGGGTCGACCGTTCGTTCGAAGTACGCCGGGCCGATACACGGGACAACGCCGTGCACCACACCAATGCATCCGAACACCAGCGTTCGCAGCAGATTGCGGCGCAGCACCTGAGCCCCTTGCCACGCCTCCCATAAGGCGTAGCTGGCGATCACCAGGTGCAAAAGCCGAAGCGTCATTGCGGGACATCCATGCCCTAAATGCCGGGGCGCCACACGTCCAAGGTCCTGCACTAGCGCACAGGCGAACACCTCTGCAGCGTGCGGCAGTGGCCGGACGCTTCTATCCCTTTTTCCGAAAACAGGTCAAGATCGGTTCAAGTTGGGGCGTACTTGTGCCGATGCGAGCAGACCCGCCGACGCGGTCGGCGGGCTTGGGGCGGAGGCTTGCGCGGCTAGCGGAAGTGCCGGTCGGCGAAGTTCAAGTACTGTTCCCAGTCGTACCGGGTGATGTCGTGCTTGCCGGTCCGAATGTGGTAGCCGATGCGACCACTCGCGCGCGGCTGGTCGATCGCTGGCGGCTCAACAATCGGGGCATCGCCTCCCAGACCATCGGTTCCCAGCAAGCGATAGACAGGGTCGGCATAGACGCAGCTCAGGTATTCCCCCTTAGGGTCGGCCCAGGTGTCTTCGACGGCACTCGCCACGTAGACCGGTCGTGGAGCCATCAGTGCGATCAATTCATGCTGATCGAATGTCAACGCCGCTTCGTTGCTGTTGTATTTGACGAAATTATCACAGAACCAGTGCGGGAACGACGTGTTGATGCGGTGGACCGACTCGCCGATTACTCGCTTGTTGAGCGCCGCCCCGCCGCAGCCAGAGTTGTTCGAGATAACCAGCGCGAACCGCTCATCAGCGGCTCCGGCCCAGAGTGATGTCTTCCCAAGTCGTGAATGCCCCAACACCGCGACATGTTTGGCGTCGATCTGCGGTTCCGTTTCGAGATAGTCCAGAATCCGGCTCAGGCCCCACGCCCAAGCGGCGATGCTGCCCCACTGATCAGCGGCGGGTTTCGTCTGCCCATCACCGTAGCAGAAGGGGTGAATGCCGTTCTGAAAGTCGTCGTCGAAATCAGGATCGATGTCGCCATAGTACATTGTGCCGACGGCGTAACCGCGTTCAATCGCCAGATCGATCGGCCAGCGACTGGCGGCAGTCCCGCGAGACGCTTCGGTCGCGCGATTGTCGACCACCCGCTCATCTTTGCCGGGCCGCATCCAGTTCGGATTCAGCGTAATCGCCGGATCGTCGCTCACCGTGTGATTGCCACCAAAATTGAGTCCCACAAACGCCGGGACCGGCTTGTCGGACTTGGGGATGTACAGCAACAGCGTCATCGTCAACTGGTGATCGCCTTTCGTCACCGTGAGATCGACCTCCCGCCGCGTCGCCTTGCCGTCGAAGATGTCTCCGTCACTTACTCGGGTCACCTTCACGGGCAAATCGCATGCGGGCAACTTGCCGTACATCTCGGTCGCAAACAGATCGAGGAGTTCCGCCCGCCGCGCTGTCCACTGCTCCGCCGACGTCACACGTGTCCCATCGGCACACACCAGGGGATCAGGGAGCGTGAACTTGGGAATCAGCGCCTCGTCATAATTCGCTGGAGGCACTTGGCCAAAGGTGGGGCAATCCCAGAGCGTCCCCATGGCGATGAGCGCCGCCGCACACAATCCGCGAACCGAACAAGTCATTCCGTCACCTCAATCAGGACAACGCATAGAGCCAACCCAGTCGGCAAAGTTTGACGTGCTGGTCGTGTTAGCGGAAGCGTAACGGCGGAGATTGACGGCTGTACGGGTTCCTCCCACCAGGGTGCCTCTTCGAGCTGTGACGCCTGTGCGTTGGGGAATCACACAGAATCTCAATTCACCACGTACCGGTCATGCGGAATGCAGCGGCCGGTTGCTGCGTGACGATTCGAAGGAGAGCATCGCGGGCAGCGGCTGTGCTGCCTGCGACCATTAGATCACCTCTGCCACGAACAAGGGCTGTGACATGAGTCGACACAAGAAACGCATCACGCAACTGGCCATTCTGGCTGTTGCCATCACCTCCATCGTGCCTCCGCAACTGGCCTGGTCCGGCTGGCCGTTTGGGGAGACCACCGTCGTCCGACTGGCCAAGTCGATCGACCGGTTGGAGAAGCACCTGGACCAGTACGGCACCGTCGTCGCCAAAGACCCTGATGTCTGGGGGGAAGCGCGGTTGACGAAATATCGCCAGGATTATGAGGAGCAGATGAAAGGGCAGCTCACCGAATTCAAGTCCACAATCAATGGGGCGATTTCGCGGAGTGATCAAGCGTTTTTGAGCAGCGCGTTCGCATTGCAGGCGGCGATTAGTGGTCGTGGGGCACAACGACGCGTGCCGACTAGGAGTGTTGGTCCAGATGGGACCACAACAATCACCCAAACATACACCGATCTTGCGATCCCTGGTCCGACCGATGCGACCGAACTGAAGTCCAATCCTCTCGCACAGACTCAGCCAAGTGCCAAACAAGAGATCCTCGGCTTCGCCCACCCCGATGGAACTGATGTCAAGGGCGTCGCTCTGGAACCGACCGTGTTCCTGGACCAGATGTCGCGGTATCTGAATCATCTGAACCAGTTGCGACGTGTGAGTGACGGGGACGACAAGTCCGATGCCCCCGGCTACGGCCTGCATCTGGTCCGCCTGCCGATCTCCGTGCTGCCGGGCAAGAAGACCCGGGAAGGCTACGGCGCGGAAGTGACCGTCATCGCCAAACCGCACCTGCACGACCAACTGCTGCAGGAAACCTTCCGGGGATTGGTGATCAACGATCTGGTTGATCAGTGGAGCTTCCCGTTGGCGAAGTTCCTGGATGATCCGAAGGCGGCAGAGATTCTGGAACGGCCTGTGCTATGTGAGCCCGAACTAAGCATCCTAACGACCGCGGTAGAGACTGCCACGAACAATGTGCGTGATCTACAGACGTTTCT